>NZ_JARAVK010000002.1:0-111336 GCF_033792765.1 Streptomyces sp. PA03-6a
TCGGAAATGTTTATCAGGGACAGCTGCCGGAGAGCACGGGTGGCACCCATTCACGGATCAGCGCGCGGAGCCGGGCCTCCTCGTCCTCGTCCCAGGCGAACGGGTGGCGGCCCGGGTCGAGATCGGCCCAGTCGTGCATGCCCGTGAGGGAGGCGGGAGGCACGCGGTTCTCGGGAAGGGGAAGGGTGTCCCGGTTGTACGTCAGTTCCGGCCCCGCTCTGTCCGTCCGGTGTGATGAGCCCTCCAGTCTCGGCCCTCGGTCACCAGGTTGACCAACGGTTTTCGCCGGGCTCAGGCGAAGTCCTCCCTGTCGACCGCGGCCTCCTCCATCGCCTTGCGGAGGGCGTCCCCGACGGTGCCCTGCTCACGGTGCGAGGAGTCGCGGCCTCCTTCGTCCTGGGATTCCTTGCGGGATCGCCGGGTGATGTCGCCGGTCCCGGCGCTCTTCCGGCGGTCTTGTTCTGACGTGGCCATGAGTCCTCCTCGGTGCGTGGCCGGTGACGGCCACGACCTGCCCCTTTCCGGCCCTTCGGGTTCCATGCGGAAAACGGCGGCCCCGTTCGCACGCCATCCGGTGCCCCGTGGTCCACGCATGGCGATCGTGGGTCGGGGCAGACGCGTGGTCAGGAGGTTGACGACATGGTTCCCTTGCTTCTCGTCCTGCTGCTGGCTCTGCTGCTGTTCGGGGCCGGGTTCGCCCTCAAGGCCCTGTGGTGGATCGCCATCATCGTGCTGGTGGTGTGGCTGCTCGGCTTCGTGTTCCGGGCCGCCGAGGGCGGCGGGCGCCGCCGCTGGTACCGATGGTGACCTGACGCCTCTCCCCCGTGCCAGGGTGGGGTTCGCGCTGCCGGAAGGGCCGCGAACCCCACCCTTTGCACTGCCCGGACGCGTCACGGTGGGCGCACCACGGATGGCTCGCCGGCGCCGCGTTCGCCATCAGCGTGGAACCTCCCCGGCGGCCACACCGCCGTTGGAGTGACAACCGCCCAACACCACGCCACGCCGCCCGGTTTCACACCTTCTCATCGGGTTGACTCGGAATGCCGCATCGGTGGTGTTGACCACCGATGTGCACGGCCCTGTGAGCGGTGGGTTGCAACTGCCGGCCACCCACCGCCGCAGGCAGCCATCCGAAGGGCCCTCGCCCTGCGCGTGTTGGGCGCGAGGCTGCCGAGCCGGGCCCTCCCGTTCCAACGGCCGCGACCTCCCCCTCCTCCGCGCCGGCCTGCGCCCTGACCAGCGGTAACAGACACTCACCCCTATGCATCCTTGATCAAGTGTGGTTTTCTCATCGCTCGTGACCAAGGACTCGGTCGGGCGTTCGACCTGAGGGGCAACTCGCCCCAGCGCAGGCCTGCCCAGGCCGTCTCCCGGGTGGCCGGCGACCGCCGGGCACCTCTCTGTCCGCCGCCCGCGTCCCAGGTCTCCCCGGGCGGCCAAAAGGTACTCATACATGCGTATACGAGCCGGATGGGCCCTGGCGTTGGCCGGGCTGGTCGCCGGCGCCGTACCAGGCGCCGCGCAGGCATCCCCGAACGACGCACCGCCCGTACCCGCCCTGGGCCCCGCCTCGCCCGGCGCGAAGGCGGTCCGCACCCTGACCCTGATCACCGGTGACAAGGTCACCGTCACCCAAGGCGCCGGCGGCGTCCCCGCGGTCAGCGTCACACGCGGCCCGGGCCGCGACCGCATCGGTTTCGACGTGTCCCACCAGTGGAAGGGCACGGCCCACCACATCCTCGTGGTCCCGTCCGACGCACAGCCGCTGTTGACCGCCGGGAAGCTCGACCCGCGTCTCTTCGACGTCACCGAGCAGCTCGACGCCGGCTACGACGACGCCTCGAGCGACTCGCTGCGGCTCATCTACTCCAGCCACAGCGCCTCTTCCTCCGCCGCCCGCGGAGCGCTCCAGCGGCACGGCGCCAGGATCACCCGGACCCTGGTCGTCCTCCACGGAGGCAGCCTCGCCCCGGCCAAGCGCGACGCCACCGCGTTCTGGACGTTCGTCAGCGGGACGCAGGGCCTGCGCGGCCCGCTGGACAAGCTGTGGCTCAACGGCCGCAGCCGCGTGGCCCTCGCCGAGAGCACCGCCATCATCGGCGCCCCGAAGGTCTGGGACAGCGTCGACTCAACCGGCGCGCACATCACCGGGCAGGGCGTCACCGTCGCCGACCTCGACACCGGCTACGACCCCACCCACCCCGACCTCTCGGACAAGGCCTCCAGCGGCGGGACCCGGGACTTCACGGGCACCGGTTCGGTGGTGGACGGCAACGGCCACGGCACCCACACCGCTTCCACCATCGCGGGCACCGGCGCGGCCTCCGCCGGCACGTACAAGGGCGTCGCGCCCGACGCCAAGCTGCTGATCGGCAAGGTCTGCACCGACGACGGCTTCTGCCCCGACGACGCCGTCATCAACGGCATGACGTGGGCGGCCGAGGCGGGTGCCAAGGCCGTCAACCTCAGCCTGGGGGCAGCCCCGTACGCGAAGACCGACCCGCTCACCGAGGCGGTCGACACGCTGACCGCCGAGCACGGCACCCTGTTCGTGATCGCGGCCGGCAACGAAGGCGCCCCCGCGGCCGACTACTTCGGCGGCACCGTGGGCTCCCCCGGCATCGCCGACTCCGCGCTCACCGTGGGCAGCACCACCAAGCAGGACTCGCTCAGCACCTTCTCCAGCCGCGGCCCGCGGATCGAGGACTTCGCCGTCAAGCCGGACATCGTCGCGCCCGGCCAGGACATCACCGCGGCCCGCGCGGCGGGCACCACCATGGGCGACCCGGTCGGCTCCTCCTACGTCACCGCGTCCGGTACCTCGATGGCGACCCCGCACGTCACGGGAGCGGTGGCGCTGCTCGCCCAGCAGCACCCGGCCTGGAAGGCCGCCGACTTCAAGGCCGCCCTCACCAGTGCCGCCAAGGGCCTGCCCGGCCTGACCGCGTACGACCAGGGCACCGGCCGGCTGGACGTCGCCCGCGCCAGCGCGCAGAACGTACGCGCCACCTCGGGCAGCATCAGCCTGGGCAAGGCCGACTACCCGCACCAGGACGTCACCCGGACCGGCACCGTCACCTACACCAACGACGGCGCAGCCGACGTCACGCTCCACCTCTCCGTCGACGCGTACGGGCCCCGAGGCACAGCCGCTCCCGCGGGGGCCTTCGCCCTGTCGGCCGACACGGTGACCGTCCCGGCCGGCGGCACCGCCTCCGCCACCCTCACCGCCTCCGTCGACGACACGATGGCGGGCGCCTACGGCGGTTCCATCGTCGCCACCACGGAGGACGGCACCACCACGGTCCGCGACGCCTTCGGTGTCTACGCCGAGCCGCTCACCCGCGCCCTGTCGCTGACCGTCCTCGGCCTCGACGGCAAGCCCGTGGGCCCGGACATCAACGTCGCCGCCTTCGACAGCCGGACCGGTCTGCAGTACAACGCCTCCACCGACGCCGACGGCAAGGTGGCGATGCAGCTGCCCGAGAGCGAGTACGACATCTCGGCGAGCAAGTTCGACCCCGTCGCGCAGACCTCGGTCCTCTTCTCCCGGCCCGGCGTCGACCTCACCGTCGACACCACGCTCGTCCTCGACGGCCGCACCGCGAAGCCGGTCGACCTCACCGTCGACAAGGGCACGGCGCAGAACGACGGCATCTTCGCCAGTACGACGTCGATCAGCGCGGACGGCCGTTACGGCACCCAGAAGTTCGTGCTGGGCTTCCCGGGCAGCCGCGTCTACGCCACCCCGACCACGACGAAGGTCACCAGCCACCCGTTCTGGTTCCTCGCCACCCAGCGGTGGAGCGGCACGGCCCCCAGGACCGCCACCAAGCCGGCCTGGAGCTACGCCTACAACCTGGCCGTCAACACCAAGGGCGGCATCCCGGACACCCTCACCCGCCCGATGCACGACAGGTCCCTCGCCCGGGTCGAGGAGACCTACGCCGACCAGGGCGGCAAGCCGCTCGGGGTCCGGATCGACACCCCGGTCCCGACCTACGGCGCCATCACGTTCGTGGACGGCAACCAGGTCCCGGTCCCCGGCAGGCAGACCCGCTACTACACCGACGACTCCGCGATCGTCTGGGACCGCACCCTCGGCATGCGCGCCCAGGGCACCGCGGGCTACGACGAGATCCAGTTCGCGGGCACCACACGGTTCACCCCGGGCAAGGCCTACACCCGAGGGTGGAACCAGGGGCCGCTGCGTGCCAGGTCGGTGGACGCCCTGCGGCTCGAAGACGGGTTGTACCTCACCCCCGGCCTGTTCTCCACGGCCGCCGAGAACACCGCGACGCACTCGGGCGAGGCCCGGGACACCACGGGCTCGTCGACCCTGTACCGCGACGGCGTGAAGATCGCGTCGCTGGACTCCCTGGGCCGGCTGCAGGCGGCGGTTCCCTACGAGAAGGCGACCTACACCCTGACCTCGTCCGGCACCCGCAAGGTCGGCTGGTCGAGCCTGGGCAGCAAGGCCTCCGCCACCTGGACCTTCACCTCCGGACGCCCGACGGGCCCGGAACCGGCCGAACTGCCGCTGATGAACGTCCGGCTGGGCGGCCCGCTGAACGCCTCCGGCACCGTCACGGGCGACCGCACGTACCTCTTCACCGTCACCGCCGAGCGCGGCAGCAAGGCCGTCACCACCTCGCTGGGCCTGCGGGTCTCCTTCGACGACGGCAGGAGCTGGAAGACCCTCAAGGTCTGGCGCGCAGGCGACCGCGGCTTCGTGAAGCTGACCACGCCCTCGGCCGGCGGTTACGCCTCGATCCGCCTCACCGCCAAGGACGCGGCGGGCGACGCCGTCGACCAGACGGTCATCCGTTCCTTCCGGATAGCCCCCCGACGGTAGGGGGACTCCCGCACGAGGCGGCCTCGCCGACGGCCGGAAACCGTGGGCGAGGCCGCTTCGTGTCCGTGCTGCATCGGCAGCACCAAGGTCAGCCGCGGACGATGTTCTCCGCCTGCGGGCCCTTCTGCCCCTGCGTCACGTCGAACGTGACGCGCTCACCCTCCACGAGCTCGCGGTATCCGGTGCTCTGGATGTTGGAGTAATGGGCGAACACGTCCGGCCCACCGTCCTGTGCGATGAAGCCGAAGCCCTTCTCCGAGTTGAACCACTTCACAACGCCAGATGCCACTGAGTTCGTCCTTTTCATGCTGCTGAGGCGCGCCCTTGGTGCGCCGGCGGACCCCCCTAGTCGGGCCGCCAGGGCACTAATTACCGCATGTCCCTGCCACAGCGCTACCGAATACGCCGATGCAGGACCAAGTGGTCGCTCGAGTGGCCTGCCACCGCGCACCGGGAACGTACCGTCCCGGTAGGGCACCAATCGGGATGATCGGGGTGCAGGTCAGAGGGCTGCTTCGGCCAGTTCCATCAGCGAACCGTCGACGGATTCGGCGCCGCGGCGGGCGGCGGTGACCCCGGGCAGGATGTCGGCCGCGAAGAACTTCGCGGCGGCGATCTTGCCGTTGTAGAACGCCCTGTCCTTGGCGGACGCGTGCGCCAGTCTCGCCTGCGCCACGGCCGCGCCGCGGAGCAGCAGGTAGCCGACGAGCACGTCACCGGACGCCATCAGCAGGCGGGTGGTGTTCAGGCCCACCCTGTAGATGGACTTCACGTCCTGCTCGGTGGCGGCGAGGTCGGTGAGCATGACGCCGACGATGGCCTCCAGATCGGTCACGGCCTGGGCGAGCCGGTCGCGCGCGGCGGCCAGCTCGTCACCGCCGGTCCCGGCCGCCAGGAACTTCTTGATCTCCTCGGTGAGGGCGGTCAGCGCTGCGCCCTGGTTGCGGACGATCTTCCGGAAGAAGTAGTCCTGGCCCTGGATCGCCGTGGTGCCCTCGTAGAGGGTGTCGATCTTGGCGTCGCGGATGTACTGCTCGATCGGGTACTCCTGCAGGAAGCCGGAGCCGCCGAAGATCTGCAGGGACTGGGCGAGCTGCTCGTAGCCCTTCTCGGAGCCGTAGCCCTTGACGATCGGCAGCAGCAGGTCGTTGACGCTGTGCAGGGCCGAGGCGTCCTCGCCGGCCGCTTCCTTGACCTCGATCTCGTCCTGCACGGTGGCGGTGTGGAGCACCAGCGCGCGCATGCCCTCGGCGTAGGCCTTCTGCGTCAGCAGGGAGCGCCGTACGTCGGGGTGGTGGGTGATGGTGACCTTGGGCGCGCTCTTGTCCGTGAAGTCCGCCAGGTCGGTGCCCTGGACGCGGTTCCTGGCGTACTCCAGCGCGTTGAGGTAGCCGGTCGACAGCGTCGCGATGGCCTTGGTTCCGACCGTCATGCGGGCGAGCTCGATGATGCGGAACATCTGGCGGATGCCGTCGTGCTTGTCGCCGATGAGCCGGCCCTTGGCGGGGTGCTGGTCGCCGAAGGTCATCTCACAGGTGTTGGACACCTTGAGGCCCATCTTGTGCTCGACGTTCGTGGCGTAGACGCCGTTGCGCTCGCCCAGCTCGCCGGTCTCGACGTCGAAGAGGTACTTCGGGACGAGGAAGAGGGACAGGCCCTTGGTGCCGGGGCCGGCGCCCTCGGGGCGGGCGAGGACGTAATGGAGGATGTTGTCGCTGAGGTCGTGTTCGCCCGAGGTGATGAAGCGCTTCACACCCTCGATGTGCCAGGACCCGTCCTCCTGCTCGACGGCCTTCGTGCGGCCGGCGCCCACGTCCGATCCTGCGTCCGGCTCGGTGAGCACCATCGTGGAACCCCACTGCCTCTCCACGGCGAGGGTGGCGATCCTCTTCTGTTCTTCGGTGCCCTCCTCGAAGAGCACCATGGCGTAGGCCGGGCCGGAGACGTACATCCACACGGCCGGGTTGGCCCCGAGCACCAGTTCCGCGTAGGCCCACATCAGGGAACGGGGAGCGGGGGTGCCGCCGATCCGTTCGGGCAGGCCGAGACGCCAGTAGCCGGAGTCCATGAAGGCCCGGTAGCTGTTCTTGAAGGTGTCGGGCAACGGTGCGCTGCCGCTGGAAGGGTCGAAGACGGGCGGGTTGCGGTCACCGTCCTCGAAGGACGCGGCGAGGTCGTCCTCCGCGAGACGGGCGACCTCTTTGAGGATGGTCGTGGCGGTGTCCACGTCCATCTCCGCGAACGGGCCGGTTCCGTAGACCTTTTCGCGGCCGAGGACCTCGAAGAGGTTGAACTCGATGTCGCGTAGATTCGACTTGTAGTGCCCCATGGCGCGAGCTCCGTAAGTGTCTGGAAGGCCCTGAGGAGGGGCCCGCCGGTGGGTGTCGGGGGCGGGGGGTGTCCAGGTGTGCGTCGACGCGCAACCGCTGCCCGCTGATGGTGCGTCGGTTCAGCCCGCTACCAGGGGCTCCTCGTTGCAGCCCGCCAGCGCGTCCAGCGCCGCCTGCCGGCCGGTGTCGACGGCTGCACGGAGCGGGCCCGGGCGTCGTTCGGTGTTGCTGATCGGCACGCTGCCGAGAGGGGGACGGATCTGCAGGGTCGCGGGGTGCGAGGCGAGGAGCCGCTCCTCCTCCGTCCTGACGGCCTCGCGTTGCAGCCAGGGCATGAGGGCTCCTGGTGCCCTCCGGGCGAACCAGCGCGACATCACCAGGCGTTGGCCGAGCGGCGGGGCGGACGGGGTCTCGTCCGTACGCCGGGTGCGCAGGGCCACGATGTGGGTGGCCTTCTGCGCGAGTGCCGTGCGTACGGGGACGGCCTCGCTCACGCCGGCGTCGACGAAGGACCGCCCGTCGATCTCGACGGGTCCGCCGGCGAGGAGGGGCATGGCGGCCGAGGCACGCAGTGCTGCCTGCAGGCTGGCCTGGTCACGGATCTGCTCGTGCAGGTCCGTGGGCCGGCCGGTGAGGGCGTCCGTGGCGATCGGGTGGAACTCGACGGTGCTGTCGAGGATCTCCTGGAACCCCATCGGCATGATCTCGGTGTACACGGTGTGTACCAGGAAGCGGGTGTCCACCACGGGCCGGCGGCTCAGGACGCGTCGTGGGTTGATGGTCGTCCTCATGATCATCGGAGTCCACCAGGCGTGCATGGTGGACTCGGCGCGTCCGCACAGCAGCCACGCCGCGTTCAGCGCTCCCGCGGAGCTGCCGTAGACGGCGTCGAACAGCGGTAGGAGCCCGAGTTGCTCGATGGCGATCGCCATACCGCTGGAGTAGGCGCCGCGGGAGCTTCCGCCTTCGACCAGGAGGACCAGGCGCGCGTCGTCGCGGCGGCGTCCGGGGGTGCTCCCCTGCCGCTGACGCTCGCGCAGCAACTGAAGGACGGTTTCGCTCATCGTTGGCTGCCTTCCCGCGGGCGGACGGTGAGGATCTGCTGGACGTGGCCGACCGGGCCGCCGACGTCGTGGAGAACGGCGCTGGTCAGGCCATGTCCATCGGGGCCGAAGCTGACGGTGGTGTCCAGGCCGGTCCAGCTCCCTTCGGGCCGGCGGTGGAAGTGGAGGGTCATGTCCACGTTGGGGTACGTCCACTTCGTGGGGGGCCGCTGCACGGCCATGCCGTTGACGACGTCCACGCGGGCGACGAACGCCGCGAGGGCGCTGCTCGGTTCGCCGGCGACGAGGCCGACGTGGCTGCCGACCCACGCGGCGGCACGGCCCGCCTGGCCGGATGCCCGTCGGCGGACGTGAAGGGAGCGGGTGTAACCGCAGTCCCACAGCTCGCTCATCGCCCACGGTGCGAAGGTCCCGGGTGGGGCGAGCCGTTCGAAGGGAGTGTCGGCGACCGCGGCGGTGTCGAGAGCCGTGAGGAGCCAGGCACGGGCCCGGATCACCGGACGTCCCGCCACGGCGACGACGGCCTCCAGTAGTTCGACGGTGCGGCCGGGGCGGATGGTCTCCACGGTGATCTCGCACTCGTCGAGGGCGAGGAAACCGAGGATGTCGTAGCTGATCCGGGCCAGGACCAGGTCGTCGGCGGGGCCGGCGGCCCGGTGCCCGTCGATCGCGTGAACGACGAGACCGGCCAGGGGGCCGAAGTGGTGCTCCCCCGCGTTCCAGGCGCCCTCCGCGTGGGTGGTGGGTGTGTAGCGATGCTCGCCCGTGCGGTGGTAGTAGCTCTCACCGGGAGCGGCGGTCGGGGTCAACGGGTGTTCTCCTCAGCTGAAGCACGGGGGCGAGCAGGATGAGAAGGCTCGCCGCGTCGGGGCCGGGATCGAAGGACCGGCAGAGCGAGCGCGGCTCCCCACACCCCTTGAAGGGGTCGCCAGTCGTGCCGCCTCAGTGTCGGAGACGGTGAACCTACTCGCGGGTAACGCGCACTTCAATGAGTGTCCGCCAGTAAATCGCTACTGTCAAATAGCAAATTTAGAGTAGCGCTATCAAAAATAATGCGTAGCGATATGCGGCGAGGTCGAACCCCGGGCCATTCCGTCAGACACCGGTCGCCATACCGGAGTCGGCGCAGACGGTGGCCATGCGGTGAATGCCCTCGGCGATCTCCTCGGTGCCGGCGATGTCGGCGAAGCTGAGCCGGATGTACGGGCCCGGAGCCTCGGCGGCGAAGTAGGGGCGGCCGGGGGACACGGCCACGTCGGCCCGGAGGAGTGCGGCGGTGAGCGCGGCCTCGTCGGTGCCGTCCGGCAGGCGGAGCCACAGGTGGTAGCCGCCCGCGGGAGCGCGGACGCCGGCGGCGACACCCGGCAGGTAACGGTGCAGTGCGGCGAGCATGGCCTCGCGGCGCTCGTGCAGGGCGGAGGTGATGGTGCGCAGATGACGGGGCCAGGCAGGGGTCCCGACGAGTTCGAGGGCGGCCTCCTGGAGCGGCCGCGGCACGAAGAAGCTGTCGACCAACTGGATGGCTCGCAGTCGCTCCATGACCGGTCCGCGGGCGACGAGCGCGCCGACCCGGAGGTTCGGCGAGGCCGGCTTGGTCAGCGAGCTGACGTGCACGACGGTGCCGTAGGCGTCATCGGCCACGAGCGGCGGAGGGAGTTGTCCGCCGTGGCCGAGACGACGCGCGAAGTCGTCCTCGATGATGAAGGCCCGTGCGGCGTGCGCGATCTCGGTGATGCGGCGGCGCCGGTCCGGAGCCAGGACCGCGCCCGTGGGGTTGTGGAAGAGCGGCTGGCAGTAGAAGACGCGCGCTCCGGTGGCGGCGAAGGCGTCCTCCAGGAGGTCGACGCGCACGCCGTCGTCGTCCATCGGCACCGGCACGGGGCGCAGCCCCGCGGCCCGGGCGGCGGCCAGCAGGCCGGGGTAGGTGGGCGACTCCACGAGCACGGGGGAGCCGGGGGGAGCGAGCGCCTGCAGGGCGGTGGTCAGCGCGGCCTGACCGCCTCCGGTGACGAGCACCTGTGAGGGGATGACGCCACCCCCCGACCCGCCCACCTCACGGGCGAACCAGGTGCGCAGTGCGGTCAGGCCCTCCAGTGGCGGCCGCACCCACGCGTCGGGACGGCGGGCGGCGCGGGCGAAGGCCGCTCCCAGGGCCTGTTGGGGCTGGAGGGAGGAGTGCAGGTAGCCGCCGTTGAAGGCGATCACGCCTGGAGGAGGAAGCGCGAGGCTGGCGAAAATGGAGGAGGCGTCGACGATCCGCGGTGCGGGCTCGGCGTGTTGCTGGTCCTCGGCCGTGAGCGCGATCTGCTGCCAGGACGTGTCGACGGCCCTGGTGTCGACGACGCTGTGGTGCGCACGGTAGGCCCCGGCCCCGGGCCGGGTGATCACCAGCCCCTCGGCGGCGAGCGCGGCCAGCGCGCGCGAGACGGTGACCGGGCTGACCGCGAAGCGCTCGACGAGGGCCCGGCTGGACGGCAGTTTCTCTCCCGGGGAGTAGCGCTCGAGCTCCTGCCGCAGGGTCGCTGCGATACTGTCGGATCTGCTACTTCTTTTCATGATAAACAAGGATAGTGCTTCCGGTCACGCGCGCGATCGCGTAGCCACCCTGTCGTCGATCTCCGACCTGCGGCGCCATGGTTGCAAGTTGACGCGTGTCCATCAAAGCGCCCACCCGCTTTCGAGGGGATCGACGGGCCCGCCCGTCACGGCGTGGTCCACATTGGGAAAGCGCCAAGGGTGGGCCCCGGTTCGGCGGGCCGGCGCTGCGGTCTTCGGCGCGGAGGATCTTCATGGCTCTGCGAAGGGGAGGCTCAGGCGTCATGACGGCCGGGTCCGAACGTATGGACCGGATCGCCGTGCGGCAGGCCCGCCACCAGGATGGCGAGTCGGTCGGCGCGTTCCTGGCCGGGCTGTCCGTGGACAGCCGCCACCGGCGGTTCTTCTCCCCCATCCGGCATGTCAGCCCCGCCCTGGTCCGGAAGATGGTCACCGTAACGCCCCGTCAGTTCGTCCTGCTCGCCCTGGACGGGGACGCCGTCGTCGGGCACGTGATGGCGGTCCGCACCGGCGAGCGCACCGTCGACGTGGGGATCGTCGTCGCCGAGGGGTACCGGTACCGCGGGATCGGTGGCCGACTGGTGCGTGAACTGGGAGGCACCCTCGAAGCGCTGGGCTGCACGCAGGTGTGCTGCGACGTACTCGGCGAGAACCGCTTCGTGCTGGAGTGGCTCCGTCGCTTGATGCCCGACCTTCGACTGGAGCGCAGCGGCGCGACGGTGACCGTACGCGGCAGTCTCACCCCGCACGCCGCTTGACGGGACACGGGCGCACAGGCGCTATCATTTTTTATGAGGCTTACGAGTAGTGCTACTACTGAGATGCGGGTAGCGGTCGGTGGACGACCGCATTGAGGCCCGGCAGCTGATCAACGCGCTGCTGCCCGAGCGACTGGAACGACTGCGGGAGGCGACCGGCGTGCCGGTCGCCCTCGGTGGCACCACTCGGCACCACGTCAGGGGCCTGTGCCTGGTGCTCGACTGCCTCCTGGGCACGGTGGGCGACTCGATGCGCGGACTGGTCGTACAGGCGGGCAAGGGGCTCGGCGGGAGCGTATTGCGTCGCCGTGCTCCCCTTCGGGTCAACGACTACCTCACCACCATGGCGATCACCCACGAATACGACCGGGTCGTGCGGGCTGAGCGCCTCACCTCCGTCTTCGCCGTACCCGTGCTCATCCGGGGCGAGGTCGGATGCGTCCTGTACGGTGCGGTGCGCGGCCGCAGTCCCCTCGGCGAGCGGACGGTCCGCACCGCCGCGGTCGTGGCCGACCAGCTGCGGCGTGACGTCGAGGAACGGCTGAGCTCCACGCCCGGGGCGGGCTCCCCGCAGACCCGCGGCGCACTGGCCGAGCTCGCCGCCGTCATCCGCGACACGGACGACCCCGCGCTGCGTGCCCGGCTGGTGCGGATCCAGCAGGCCCTGTCGGGTCGGTCGGCACCCGGCACGGTGAGGCCGCTGCTCTCACCCCGGGAGATCGACGTGCTCCGGCTGGTGGAAGTGGGCGCGGGCAACGTGGAGATCGCGGACCGCCTCGGGCTGAGCCTGGAGACGGTCAAGACGTACCTGCGGTCGGCGATGCGCAAGCTGGAAGCCCGCAACCGTACGGCCGCGGCGCACCGCGCACGGCTGAACGGACAGCTGTGACACCGACAGCCGGAGCCGGGACGAGATCCGATCCTCTCCAACTGAGTAGCACTGAAGTCCGTTTCCTCAAGAGACAGGCCCCCGGCGCTTCGCAGCGGCGGGGGCCCGGCTCTCGGCCGAGGGGACGTCTGGGGGAGGTCGACGGACCCTCATGCACGTGCCAAGCCTCGCCCCGGCCGGCCACGGCTGCCAGGCGGGAGGCGCAATCGGGTGACGGGTCGGGAGGGGCGCCCACGCTCCCCCCGCCCGGCCAGGCATGCCCGGCCGTGTGGCGATCGCCATACACGGCGGTCCTGCAGCACCTCATGGACTCGGGTCCCGTGAGAACCCGCTGACCTCTCGCGGTCGCCGATGCCGGCTGAGCGCCCGGTGTGCGACTCGGCCCCTTCCGCACCCCGATCGCGAGCACGCCCGCGGAGCCGGTCCGGTCCGGTCTCAGCGCAAGAGGTCCGACGCCATTTTCGGAGGAGTTGCGATGCAGGTAGCCGTGGTCACGTTCGACGGGTTCAACGAGCTCGACAGCTTCATCGCCGCCTCGTTGATCAACAGGTGCCGCAAGGACGGCCTGGAGGCCTTCATCACGACACCGACGCCGGTGGTCACCTCGATGAACGGCCTCGAGGTCACCGGGCAGCGCCCGATGGAATTCGTGCGCGAGGCCGACGTCGTACTCATCGGAAGCGGCGTGAGGACGCGCGACGTGGTCGCCGACGACCGGTTGCTCTCGATGCTGCCGCTCGACCCTTCGCGACAGCTGATCGGTTCGCAGTGCTCCGGCGCGCTGGTGCTGGCGCGCCTCGGTGTGCTGGGTGACATGCCGGCGTGCACCGACAAGAAGAGCCGGGCTTTCGTCGAGGCCTGCGACGTCACCGTGCTGGACGCGCCGTTCCACGCCGAGGGGAACATCGCCACGGCGGGCGGCTGCCTGGCGTCCCAGTACCTCGCCGCATGGGTGATCACCCGGACGCTCGGGGAGGACGCGGCGCGCGGCGTCATCGACTACGTGGCCCCGGTCGGTGAGAACCAGGAGACCGTCGAGCGCGCCATGCGGGCCGTCCGCGCGGGCGAGGTCGCACTGCACTGACACCCCACAGGTCCGCGTGCTTCACGCCTGAGGGCGCGTGAGCGCGTGGGTCCGCGGGCGCTCAGGCCATGCCCGCCGCGTCCAGCATGGCCGCGGCCGTGGCGACGGCCAGCCCGCCCAGACCTTGGGCCTGGGCTACGGCGCGGGAGCTGGATCCGTCGAAGGCGATGGTGAGCTGGCGGGCCAGCACATCCGGGTCGTGCGCGTCACCGCGGCTCGCCTCCTCTCGGAAGAAGTCGGTGAGCGCGTCCTTGTAGCGTCGCGCCACCACCCTGGCGGGGTGGAGGGGGTCCTTGAGTTCGAACGCGGTCGCCAGGAAGGGGCAGCCCAGGTACTCCGGGGACGCGGACAGCGACTCGAGCCGTTCGAAGACGTGCATGATGCGGTCGCGCGGTGGCAGGTCGGCCCCGGGGGCGGGCAGCAGCCGGGCCAGGTAGCGGGACCCCGCGCGCTCCAGGCTGGCCGCGAGGACGTCGTCCTTGCTCGTGAAGAGCTGGTACATCGACCGCTTGGAGACCCCGGCCGCCCGGCACAGCGCCTCGACGCCGATGTTCACGCCCTCCCGGTAGAAGAGCCCGGCTGCGGCGTCGAGGAGCCGCTCACGGCTTGGGCTCGTCGCGGTCGCAGCCACCCTCGCGGTCGCAGCCGCCGTCGCGGACTCGGACGAGGCCGATGCGGTCGAAGTCATACGCCACAGGCTACGCCCGCTGCTTGCCAGGAAGAAACCGATCGGTTTACGGTACAGAAAACCGATCGGTTTCCGCCGTCGGCCGCAACGCAACTGGGAGCAGCTCATGACCGCAATCGCAGGTTCGACCGTGCTCGTCACCGGGGGCAGCCGGGGCATCGGCAAGGCCCTGGTCGAGTCCCTGTACGCCCGGGGCGCCAAGAAGGTCTACGCCACCGCCCGCGACCCCCGCAGCGTCACCCACCCCGGCGCGGTCGCACTGCCCCTGGAGGTCACCGACCCCGCGTCGGTCGCCGCCGTCGCGGCACAGGCACGGGACGTCACCATCCTGGTCAACAACGCCGCGGCGGCCGTGGCGGCGTCCTTCCTGACCGCCCCGGTGGACGACGTCCGCCGCGAGTTCGAGACGAACTTCTACGGCCCCCTGCAGATGACCCGGGCCTTCGCCCCGATCATCGAGGCCAACGGCGGCGGCCATCTGCTCAACGTGCACTCCGTCCTGTCCTGGGTCGCTCTCGCCGGTTCCTACAGCGCTTCCAAGGCAGCGCTGTGGTCCCAGACCGACTCGCTGCGCCTGGAGCTGAAGCCACGCGGCGTCAACGTGACCGGGCTGCACGTCGGTTACGTCGACACCGATCTGGCGGCGCACATCGACGCCCCGAAGTCGTCGCCGGAGAGCGTCGCCGAGCAGGCGCTGGACGGCATCGAATCCGACGCCTACGAAGTGCTGGCCGACGAGCTGTCCCGCCAGGTCAAGGCGGGCCTGGCGGCCGACCCCGCCGCCCTGTACCCGCAGCTGGCTTCCTGAGCGCACGCCCCGGCGGCGTCGTATCGTCAACGTGTAGGAGCTTCCTCACCGAACGAGGTCGGTGAGATGGACACCTTGGATGGAGCATCCCCCGCCCGCACCCCGGCCCTCGACGGAGGCCCGGCGGCCTTCGTGGTGGACGCGGCGGGCCTGGTGTGCGGATGGAGTCCGGCGGCCGAGCGTCTTCTGGGGTACGAGACTCCCGAGGTCGTGGGCAGACCGGTCGGCGAGCTTTGCCCGGTACTTCCGTGGGACGCCCTCCGGCAACTGGTGCCGGCCACGGAGAGCAGCAGTACCCCCTGGCTCTCGGTCGTCCTCATGCATCGGCTCGGCCGCGCTGTGCCCGTCGCGCTCATGGCCTCTTCCGTGACCTCCGCCCTTCCGGGCAGCGAGCGAACGGTGATCTTGGCGACCGCCGGTCCGCTGCCGCAGATCTCGGAGGACGAGGCGGCGCGCAGCCTGCTCGACCACCACGAGCACCTTGTGGCGGTCGGCCTGAGAAGGCGCATGGAGGCCGCTCACGCACCGGACCACAGCGCGGCCGAGATCTCCCGCTCCTACGTGCCCGCCCGCAGTGGCACGGGGGTGAGCGGCGCGTGGAGCGACGTCGTCCCGTTGTCCGGTATGCGGGTCGCCTTCAGCGTCGGTGACGTCCTGGTCTCCGGGGTACAGGCCACCGTCTGCATCGGGTTGATCGGCGCCGCGGTCCGGGCCCTGTCGGAACTCGATCTCGCACCCGAGGAAGTCCTCGCCCGGTTGGACGACATCGTGTCCCGCTATGCCTCGGGTGAGCCCGACCAGTGGTCCACGTGGTTCGTGGAACGACTGGTCGGCACGACGTTCCTCTACGCGGTGTGGGACCCGGTCGGGCGCCGCTGCGTCCTGGCCAGCGCGGGCCATCCCCCGCCCGCCGTGGCCGGTCCGGACGCATCCGCTCACGTCCTCGAACTGCCGGGCAACCGGCCCTTGGGCATGGGCGAGCCGGTCTTCGAACCCCTGGACCTGGAGCTCGCCGAAGGCAGCACCCTGCTCTTCCACACGGGCAGTCTGGTGCGCGCGTGCGGCAGCGAAGACGCAGTCCCCCGGCTGCTGCGGACCGCCATGCGGCGCGGCGGCCGGTCGGTCGAGGACGTCTGCGGGGGCACCGCGGACATCGCGGCGCCGCTCCTGGCGGCCGAGGACGACCTGTCGCTCCTCCTCGTCCGCACGCACGGACTCAGCGACGACCACGCGGTCACCTGGGAGCTGCCGCGCGACCCTGCCGGTGTCGCGGGCGCCCGCTCCCTCGTGGTGCGGCAACTCGACCAGTGGGGCATCGGTGACCTCGGCTTCACCACGGAGCTGATCGCGAGCGAACTGGTCACCAACGCCATCCGCTACGGCCGTGAGCCGATCCGGCTGCGGCTGATCCACGACCGGACCTTGATCTGCGAGGTGTCCGACGGCAGCAGCACCTCGCCGCACATCCGCCGGGCGAACACCAGCGACGAGGGAGGGCGCGGCCTGTTCCTCGTGGCCGAATGCTCGCGGTGCTGGGGGGTGCGGTACAGCGGCCAGGGCAAGACCATCTGGGCCGAACAGGCACTCGCCGGCGGCGCGGCTCAGACGTGAAGCGGTTCGGCGAAGAGCTCCCGGGCGGCTTCGATGAGTTCGCCGAGATCGGCGGCGGCAGCCCGGTCGCGCCGCCGTACCGGGGCCGTCGTCAGCGACGACCCCGCGGTGGCCGCGGCCTGCGGAACACCTCGCCTGAGGGGCGACCGCCGGTCGTCTTGCGACGGGCCGGATGAGGCGCCGCCCCCTTTGATCACGGACGCCGATATCGGACACATCATCGCTGAGCCGGACGTTTACCTCGCCAGGCGCGGCAGTCGGTGATCGGCACAGGCCGTTCGGCGCTGCGATCCCCGCCAAATCGCCGCGAGCCGCAAGGGGCGCACGATCACCCGTGCAACCGGCGGAGAGCGGGTTCATGGGCACCGTTTTAGACTGTGATTTCGGGCATCACGGCGTTTCCCACGTCGCGTATTCGGGTCGCAATCCGGGTGCACCGTGTCAGCACGCTCGCGCTGTGCCCACTCCATCGCGACGCACCAGGCGAAGAGCCCCGTCCCCAGGCAAGGGAGTGGACTTCAACCTCATCGGTCACATTGGTGCGCAGGTGCCGGCATCTGCGACGAGACAGGAGCGAGGAAACGATGGACGTCCAAGCGAACACCTACGCGCCGGACGAGACAGCCCTGCTGATCATCGACCCGTACAACGACTTCCTGTCCGAGGGCGGGAAGCTGTGGCCGGCCGCCAAAGCGGTGGCGGAAGGCATCGGCCTGCTCGACAACATGCGCGCCATGCTCGGTGCGGCACGTGACCTGGGCTTCCACGTCTTCATCGTGCCTCACCACCAGACGACACCCGACGACTACCGCACGTGGGACCACCTCTCCCCCACCCAGCAGCGCGTCGTGCAGGGGCAGACCTTCGCCGCCGGCAGTTGGGGAGCCGAGTGGCACCCAGACTTCGTGCCGCGCGAGGACGAGCTGGTCATGCGCCAGCACTGGGCCTCGAGCGGCTTCGCCAACACCGACCTGGACATGCTGCTCAAGCAACACCGCATCCAGAAGGTCATCTTCATCGGCATGAAGGCCAACACCTGTGTCGACACCACCGCGCGCTTCGGCCAGGAACTCGGCTACCACGTCACGCTCATCCGCGACGCCATCGGCGCCTTCAACTGGGACGAGATGAAGGCGACGTTCGACATCAACGGCCCTGCGTACGCGCACGCCATCCTCACCACCGACGAATTCCTGACGATCGTGGGCAAGCAGCCCCAGGCGATGGCCATGTGACCCGGCTCCGGGGCCCACCTGCGCACGACGGCGGTCAACTGCCGTTCGGGGCCGGGCGGCTGCGCAGACGGAACGTGCGGCGGTAGGTGTCGGGAGGCACGCCGACCGTGCGGTGGAAGTGCCGGCGCAGTGTTGTCGCGGTCCCCATGCCGGCGGCCGCCGCGATGGAGTCGACGCTGTCGTCGGTGGTCTCCAGCAGCACCTGGGCGTGCCGGATCCGCTGGGTGAGCAGCCACTGCAGTGGCGTGGTGCCGGTCACCGACCGGAAATGGCGTCCCAGGTTCCGTGAGCTCATCCGTGCCCGGCGGGCCAGGTCCTCCACGGTCAGGGGCTGGTCGAGGCGTTCGATCACCCAGGGGAACAGTTCGGCGAGGGGGTGGTGGTCCGGGGCGGGCGCCGGGGCCGTGACGAACTGGGCCTGTCCGCCGTCCCGGTGAGGTGGCACGACCAGGCGGCGGGCGACGGCGTTGGTGACCGACGAACCGTGGTCCAGGCGGACGATGTGCAGGCACAGGTCCATGGCGGCGGCCTTGCCGGCGGAGGTGAGCACGCTGCCGTTGTCCACGTAGAGGACGTCCGGGTCCACCGTCACCTTCGGGTAGCGGGCGGCCATGACCTCGGTGTGCGCCCAGTGCGTGGTCGCGCGTCTCCCGTCGAGCAGGCCCGCGGCCGCCAGTACGAACGCGCCGGTGCACAGGGAGGCCACGCGCGCGCCGGCCTCGTGGGCCGCGCGCACCGCGTCGACCAGTTCGGCGGGCGGGTCCTCGTCGACGTCGGCCCAACCCGGGACGATCACGGTGTCGGCGCCCGGGAGCCGGTCGAGGCCGTGATCCGGCTCCAGCGCGAACCGGCCGGCCCGCACGGCGCCCGGCCCGCAGACGACCAGGTCGTACCACGGACCTGCCATGCCGTCCGGGGCGGAGCCGAAGACCTCGTACGCGAGGGAGAGTTCGAAGTGCAGCATCCCGTCGGTAACGGCCAGCGCCACAGTGCCCATGTCCGGAATTGTACGGGGCATGGCGTTCCGGACACTCACGTTCCGGTGCCCGCCCCGGACAGGATGTTCCTCGGCCGATCACAACGGATCATTCCGATACGGGGGGAACCCATGGATTCAGGGCTCAAGGTGGCGGTGTTCGGCGCGTACGGACACACCGGGCGCTTCGTGGTGGCGCATCTGCGGGATCGCGGGTTCGTCCCGGTGCTTTCCGGGCGCGACGCCGACAAGTTGAAGGAGCTCGCGACATCCGGACCCGGGCTGGACGCCCGCCAGGCGTCGGTCGACGACGCGGCCTCCCTCGACCGCGCACTTGCCGGTACGGCTGCCGTGGTCAACTGCGCCGGGCCCTTCGCGACGACCGCCGCCCCCGTGATCGAGACGGCACTGCGCGCCGGAATCCCGTACGTGGACGTGGCCGCCGAAATCGAGGCCAATGCCGATACGTTCGCGGACTTCGACGACCGCGCCCGCGCGGCAGGGACTGTGATCGTCCCTGCCATGGCTTTCTACGGCGGTCTCGGCGACCTGCTGGCCACCGCCGCCATGGGCGACTGGACGACGGCGGACGAGGCACACGTCGCCTACGGGCTGGACAGCTGGCACCCCACCGCCGGCACGCGTGCCGCGGGCGCGGTCTCCCGGCAGCGGCGGGGCGGGCGACGCGTCCGCTTCACGAACGGGCAGCTGGAGTACCGCGACGACGCCCCGCCGACCCTGACGTGGCCCTTCCCCGACCCGATGGGCCCCCGCAGCGTCATCGGGGAGTTCACCATGGCCGACGTCGTCACCGTTCCCAGCCACCTGTCCATCCCCGAAGTGCGCACCTACATGACGGCCGAGGCGGCCACGGATCTGGCCTCCCCGGACACACCGTCGCCGGCCCCCGTCGACGAGCGCGGGCGGTCCGCGCAGACCTTCCTCGTCGACGTCGTCGTACGCTCCAGGGGCCACGAACGGCGCGCCACGGCGAAGGGCCAGGACATCTACGCCGTCACCGCACCGCTGGTCGTGGAAGCGGTCGACCGCATCCTGTCGGGACGGACCACGACGGTCGGTGTCGCCTCCGCCGGAGCGATCTTCGACGCGCCCGACTTCCTCCGCGCCCTGTCCCCGTACGTGTCCGTGGACCTGGACGCGTGGCGGACTGAACCGGTGGCCCGGTGCGCTGCGCCCCCATGCGGCGGGCGTGACGTGCACCCCTAAGCTCGACCCCATGACCGCGTTCGACGACCTCACTCGCCTCGTCCCTCCGCCGTCGCAGCCGCTGTGGGCGAACGGAGACTGGAATGAGGTGGAGGCAGCACTTGGCAGGGAACTCCCGTCGGACTTCAAGCAGTTGGTCGAAACCTACGGGGCCTACCACTTCGCCGAGTTCCTGACGCCGCTGACCCCCTTCGGCGGGCGGGACCTGCTCGTCGGCCCGGCGAAGCGGCTGCTGGACCAGGAACGCAACTTCCGGGACAGCCACCCCGAAGACTGCCCGTACCCCTTCTACCCGGAGCCGGGCGGACTCCTTCCGTGGGCAGGAACCGACAACGGGGACCGCGTGTGCTGGCTCACCGACGGGAAGCCGGACGAGTGGACGGTCGTCTGCTGGAATCCGCGAGGCTGGTATTACGACGCCCATCCCGTGGGTGCGGTCGAGTTCCTGGTCGGATGGCTGTCGGGACGCATCAGCACCCACGTCTTCCCTGATGCCACCGAGTCCGGCGACGAGGACTGATTCCTCACCGGGTCGGACGAGCCGGCCGTTCAGCATCAGGCACGACGGCGATACCCGCGGATTGACCATGGCTGGATGCGCGCCCTCGTACTCCAGCCGTAGTTCACGATCTTGCCGTCAGCCAGGGCCACCGCGGTGCGGGAGACTCAGGGGCCGTAGGCGAGATCCGTGCCGCCGCTTGCCTCGACCAGCCAGGACAGCGAACCGCTGCCGAACGGCCAGCCGGTGGTGGCCACCTGCACCCAGCCGCCCGACTCATCGGTTCCCGCGTGCCACCACCACCAGCTGCGATCGTCACCGGCCCCTTCCTCGGTCGGGTCGAAGTAGAACAGCCAATCCGAGAGCGTCCACGGCCCACGGCCGGCTACCGCTCTCTGCTCCGGCGTCATCGCCTGCCAGTGCCGCAGCCATGCCTCGGCATCGAAGGGCTCGCCGTGCTCCGGCTCCACAGGCTCGGGCTCGCACCGCCGGATGAACCATGCCGGCAGCAACTGCGGCCACCGCTCCGATTCAGGCCAGTCGCCCATCTGCTCGACCACGCACGTCAGCACCGCACGCGCATTGGCTATCACCAGAGCCGGGTCCTCCGCGGCGAATCGGACGCGCACGAGAAACGGTCGTCGCCGGTCGTCCTCAACTTCCGGTCCGGACCGAAGGCGCCGCAGCTCGCCTTCCACGATGTCCACGGCGAAGAAGTCTGCCTCATCACCGGCGTCCGCCACACCCTGATACCGCGAGTCCCCGAGATCGTGATCGTCATGGCTGGGCGGCTGCTTGGCGGCGGTAGTGGGAGGCGCGGGCTCGGCTTGATGTCGGCGCCGCCACTGTGACCAGCGGAGCCGGTGTGCGAGGTCGTGGCTCGGGCTGATCAGCGCCGCAGACGGGGGTCGGGTCCTTTTCGGTGCCGATCTAAGCGTGTCGAGGCACCGCGTGGACCTTGAATCCTGCTGAGCACTGCACTCATCGAGGCGTGCCGACAGCACGCGAAGCCGGCGTTGCGGTCACATCCACAGCACGCCGTCGTCCTCGTGCTCGCGGACGCGGTGAGCGATCATGCGGCGGAGGAGGCCGGTCGGCACCGGGCTCCCGTACGGGAGCCTGACGGTGCCCTTGCCGGTTCCGAAATCGTTGAGTTCGGCATCGAAGGCTTCGCGGGTACTGGGGGTGAACGCGAAGTTCGCGTGCTTCGCGTGGCCGCTGATCACGAACAGGATCGTTCCCGACGGGTGCACCCACGCGGGGTGGCCCCATTTGATCGCCTCGTTCGCCTCCGGCACGGTCTCACGCGCCAGCACGTGCAGCTGCCCCAGCAGCTCGCGGGCCTGGCCGCCGAAGCCCTCGATGTACTCGTCGATCGTCTGGGGCCTGCTCATGGCATCAGTCTGGCAGGCGACGCGCCCGGCTGGTCCTCGCCCCCGCGGCGCGGCGGCTGAGCGGCCCTCGCGCGAAATCACTGTCACAGGCGGCAAAGCGGTCTTGTCGTCTTTGTGGACAGTCCCCGCTTGGAGGGATGCATGGGCCCAAACCGCTCACACCTGCCCTCGGGCGTCGAGGGGTCCTCGCGCGAGGACACCTTGATCATCCGCTCGTCGCCATGAAAGGCCTTCTGTGAACCGTCCCTCTCAGTACCGGAACGTCAGGACCCCCCTCTCCCCCATGGCCGCGGTGTCCGCTACCGCCGGTCTCCTCTCGGTGGCCGTCGATCCCGCGGAAGCCGTACAGCAAAAGGAGGGTGGTTCGATGCAGGACGGCAAGCCGACGGTCGTCCTCGTCCACGGCGCGTTCGCCGACTCCTCGAGTTGGAACGACGTGATCAAGCAGCTCAAGCGACACGGCTACCCGGTGGTGGCCGCGGCCAATCCGCTGCGCGGACTGGCCGACGACGCCGCCCACATCAGGAGCCTCTTGGCGAGCATCGCCGGTCCTGTGGTCCTCGTCGGCCATTCCTACGGCGGTGCCGTCATCACCAATGCCGCCCACGGCTCCGACCAGGTCAAGGCGCTGGTGTACATCGCCGCCTTCATCCCGGACGAGGACGAGAGCGCCGACGACCTGGCGAGGAGGTTCCCGGGCAGCTCGCTCGCCGACGCGCTGCGTCCCGTCCCGTGCACCCTGCCCGACGGCTCCCCGGGGGTCGACCTCTACATCGACCAGGACAAGTTCCACCATCAATTCGCCGCGGACGTCCATCCGTACACCACGAACCTCATGGCGGCCACCCAGCGCCCCGTGACCGTCGCCGCGCTCGAGGAGCCTTCCGGCGAGCCCGCGTGGAAGACGATCCCCTCCTGGACGCTGGTGGCCGGCGAGGACCTCAACATCCCGCGTGAGGCCCAGATGTTCATGGCCAGGCGCGCCGAGTCCCACATGGTCGTGATCCACTCGTCCCACGCCCCGAGCGTGTCCCACCCGGGTGACGTCGCCGACATCATCGAGCGGGCGGCGCGCTCGGTCCGCTGAGCGAGCGGCTCCACGGGCGGGCGCTGACGTGACTCCCCTCTCGTCGCCGTACGAGCCCTCGCCATCGCCATCGCCGTCGCCAACCGCACGTCCATCCTGGCCCGATCCGGCCTCATCGAAGAGGAAGAACTCCCGTGCCGTACACGCCCAACGCCGGCCCCTACGACAGTCTCACCCCGGACAACGCAGTCGTCCTGCTGATCGACCACCAGATCGGCCTGATGCAGCTCATCGACGACATGCCCCCGGAGACGGCGAAGAACAACGTCGTCGGGCTCGCCCGGGCGGCGAAGACCCTGGGCCTGCCCGTCATCCTCACCACCAGCCGCGACTGGGGTCCGAACGGGGCTCTGCTGCCCGAGCTCGCCTCGCTCTTCCCCGACGAGGAGGTCATCCGCCGACCCGGCGTGATCAACGCCTACCGGTGGCCTGCCTTCCGCGAGGCGCTGGAGGCCACCGGCCGGAAGAAGGTCGTCCTTGCCGGGGTCACCGATGCCACCTGCCTGTCGTTCCCCGCTTTGGACATGGTCCTGGACGGCTACGAGGTGCATGCCGTGATCGACGCCTCCGGCGCCGAGGCGCCCGGCGAGATCGTCCGCGACGCGGTCGTGGCGAACCTCTCGCGGGCCGGGGTGCACATCAAGTCGTGGTTCGGCGTGGTCGCCGAACTCATCGCCGACTGGCGCCGCGACGAGGCGAAGGGCTGGCCGCTCGCCGCGGGTGCGGTCCACGACCACCTGCCCAGCTGGGGATACCTCCTGGACACCGACATGGCCTACGGGACGGGCCGGATGACGCCTCCGGAGTGGTTCGTGGCGGGCGCGTCCGAACCGACCGGCCGCACTCGGGCGGCCGGCACCGCGGAGCGTGGCGACTGACCGGGTCCGCCGGCCACGGGGCGGAGCGGCCACCCTTGGGCGCCGCCTTACCGCTGCGCCGGACGCAGCGGCGCGCGACCGCGATGATGGACGACGTCACGCCGCAAGGAGCCGGGGTTGCCGACCCGGCCCATGCGGCCGCCGGGCAACCGGCCGAGCACATGGTCACCGAACTGAGCCCGGGCGAGCGCGCGCAGTCCGTCGATCTGCTCATGCGCGTCGCCCGTCCCGCGAGCGGCACGACGTAAGCACGCCGGATCACCTTGCAGGTGTGCGCACCTTTCCCACCTCGGTAAAAAAACGAATGTTCGGCTTGACGGGAGACCGCTCGTGCCACAGGATGGGCACCGCAAAAAGGAATGGTTGTTCTCGGAAAGGGAGGAGGCGCCGTGGAAACCGTGCACACCTCGGGGTCGGCTGTGACCGCATGCCGGGTTGCGCGGGATGGCGGGGCTTCCGCCTCACCTTTGCCAACCGGGCCCACCCCGCCCGAAACCGTGGCCTTCGTGCTCCAGGGCGGTGGCAGCCTCTGCGCGTCGCAGGTCGGCGCCTTGCGGGCGCTCACACACGCGGGCATCACGCCCGATCTCATCGTCGGGTCCTCGGCCGGCGCGCTCAACGGCGCGGCTTTCGCGGCCGACCCGACCGCCGAGGGCGTCGACCGGCTGGAAACGCTGTGGCTGAACATCAAGCGGCGGCACGTGGCGCCGATTTCGCCATGGACCGTGATCCGGGCCGCGCTGGGTCACGGCGAGGCCGCGGTCTCGAGCACCGCGCTGCGGCAGGTACTGAGGTGCGGGGTCGGCGTCGACCGGCTCGAAGACGTCGACGTGCCGGTGCACGTCGTGGCGACCGACGTGGAGACCGGCGCCGCGGTGGTCCTCTCCCGGGGCGACGCCGTATCGGCCCTGCTGGCCTCAGCGGCCGTCCCGGGCCTGTACCCCCCTGTGCGCGTCGGGCAGCGTCACCTCATCGACGGCGCCGTATCGGCGGACACGCCCGTTCTCCAGGCGGAGGCACTGGGTGCGACGACCATCTACCTCCTGCCCGCCGCCGTCTCCGAACAGACCGGCCGCCGGGCACGGACGGCCCTGCTCGCCGCCTACCAGGCGGTGGGAAAGATGCTGGAGGAGCGGGAACGCCGGGACGTGGCGGCGGTGCGCGGGTCGGTTATACGGCTGCCGGCCGCCACCACGCCCGTGGTCAGCCTCATCGACTTCCACGACACCCCGCGGCTGCTCCAGACGGGCTACTCGCTCACCCGGGACTGGCTCGCCCGGCAGCCCGCGGCGATGGCCTGAGGACGTCCGATGGCCAACACGGCCCGCTTCATCAGGCAGTTGCTCCCCCGCACCTCACGTCCGCCGAACAGCCGCGCGCCGCGGTGGTGGGCGGAACTGCTGCTGGTCGGGGTGCTCTACGCGGTCTACGAAACCACCCGCGGGCTGCAGCGGGGCTGGGACGCCAGCGCGGACGGCAACGGCCGGAGCATCCAGCGCTGGGAGAACGCCGTACACATGGCACCGGAGCAGCCCCTCAACCAGGTGCTGCACCAGCTGCCGGTCCTGGCCGTCGCCGCCGCGTACTTCTACGCCACGCTGCACTACGTCGTCACGCCTGCCGTCCTCATATGGCTCTACCGCAGGCACCCCACGCACTACCGCGGCGCACGCACCTGGCTCGCCACGGTGACACTGGCCGCGCTCGTCGCGTACTGGCGTTTCCCGACCACGCCGCCCCGTCTGCTGAGCGACGGCGGCATCCACGACATCGTGGCCGACGTCGAGCATTGGGGGTGGTGGAGCGGCGAGACCAGCGCGCCGCAGGGACTCGGCAGCCTCGTGAACGAGTACGCGGCCATGCCGTCGCTCCACGTCGGCTGGGCGGTGTGGTCGGGGTGGCTCCTCTTCCGGCATTCCCGCCGGAAGACGCTTCGGGGCTGCGGCCTCGCCTACCCCGTACTGACCACTCTCGTGGTCGTCGCGACGGGCAACCACTATCTCGCCGACGCCGTCGCGGGCGCCCTCCTCATCGTGCTCTTCGGCTCGTTGACCGCTCTCGTGTCCGCCGAACGTTCCGCCCGGAGCGGCGCACGCCGTGTCCGGCCGGACCACCCGGATCCCCACTCGCAACTCCCCCCAAGGCAGTCCGACATGCCCCACTCCCCCCTACCGTCACTTCCGGGCGACGGAGATCGCCCGAGCGTCTCGCGCACGACACCCGACAGCGGACATGGCACCGGGAAGGCCGGTGGCTGGCTGCGCAGTCGGCGCCCGGGGCAGACCGCCTCACACCTCACGTTGCACTTGGGGGATGTCTTCCTCGTCGGCGACGACGCCGAGGGACCGACCGGGGGTCTGGTGCGGTTCCGGATACCGGACGCCGTCGAGGACGGCCGGCCGCGACGCTCGTGGTGGCCCCGGACGGACGTGGGGCGCCACCTCGCCGGATCCACGGGGGAGCTCCGGCTGGTCCGGAACCACCGCCACGACGGGACCACCGCCCCGCAGGCACTCATCGCGGTGCTCACGCTCAACGGCATCACCGACGTCGTGCCCCTCGTACGGTTCGACATCGCGGACACGCTCCCGCACGTCGCAGACGCGGACTCGGGCCGTGCCGCAGCCGTCGACGTGCACTTCTTCGCGGGTCTGTGGGATCTGCCGATCCCGGCGCGCACGAAGTGCCGGGTGCACCTGGAGGGCCCGGCCCGGCTGCTGCCCGACTGGCCGGGGCGATGAGCGACGAGGACGGGACCGAGGCCGACGACCCGGCGACGGGGCCGGGCGACCGGGCGGGCCACGCCCACCACCCGTGCGGCACGCTCACCGCGCTACCGCGCCTGCGGCGACGTGCCGCGCTGATCGTGGGCGCCATCGCGGTGTTGCTGGGCGCGGACGGGAACCTGGCCCTCACCCCTCACGACGGCGGGGCACCCGCCGGTGAAACCACGACGGTCCGGAAGACGTAGCCGAGCAGGTCCCGCCCGGTGCGGCACCTTCTTGGCAAAAAGAAAACGAATGTTCGGCTTGACGTTTTCCCGCGACAACCCCACACTGGAGCAGTAAATAAAATGATCATTCGTCTTTGTGGAGGCATGGCGTGAAAAAGCCATCGACGGGGCTGCAGTCATGGCACCGGACCGTCATCGCGACCGTGGCGTTGCCATTGGTGATCTCTCTGGCCGTGATGGCGTTCGCGTGGCCCGCGTCGCGGATCGCGCCCCGCGATCTACCCGTAGGGGTCGTCGGCACCAGCGCGGCCAGCCAGAAGGCGGTCGAGGGACTGACGCACGGCAAGCCGGACGGATTCGACTTCCACCTCTACGCGGACCAGGCATCGGCGCGCTCAGCGATCGAGCACCGGGAGATCTACGGCGCCTTCGTCATCACTCCGGGCCACGTCACCGTGCTGGAGGCCACCGCCGCGAGCATGCCCGTCGCCCAGTTGCTGACCACGTCCGGCCAGCACCTGGCGGACCAGGCGGCGAAGGCGGCGAAGGCGGCGGCGAAGGACCCGACGCCGCCGAGCGACGCGTCCGTCCGGTCCACCGCCGCAAAGAAGGCCGCCGCGAAGAAGGCCGCCGCGAAGAAGATCACCAAGGTGAAGGTGAAGACGGTCGACATCGTCCCGATCTCCGCGAGCGACCCGCGCGGCGTCGTCTTCGTTTCGGCCCTTCTCCCGCTCACCGTGTGCAGCATCATCATCGCAGCGCTCATCGCGCTGACACCCGGTCGCGTCTCGGTACGCCGCAGGCTGGTCGACCTGGTCGCCGCGTGCGCCGTGACGGGACTCGCCGCCTACCTCATCGCCCAAGGCCTTCTCGGTGCCCTGCCGCACCAGCACGTGGCCACCTGGGCGGCCCTGTCCTTCACCCTGCTCGCCATCAGCGCGACCAGCTTCGGCCTGGTCACCCTCATCGGTCCTCCCGGGCTCGGACTGAGCGTCGCACTCATGGTCTTCGTGGGGAACCCCTTCTCCGGCAGCACGTCCGCACCGGAACTGCTGCCCAAGGCCGTGGACGAAATCGGCCAGTGGCTCCCGCCGGGTGCCGGCGCGGGCCTTCTGCGCAGCACTGCCTACTTCGACGGGAACGCGTCCGCGGGACACATCGTCGTCCTCGCCCTGTGGAGCGCCCTGGGCCTGGCCGCAGCCCTCATCGGGGGCCGACGACGCTCCGCGGTCGCGAACGGCACCTTGGGGGAGGACCGGCTCGACGCCGGCGACACGAGTGCGGTCGCCCCGGACACGGCCGGCACCACGACGACCGTGACGCCCGCTCCGGTGTTCCGCACGCACTCGCACGCCCGGCACGCCGCCCACGGATGAGGAAGGCGGCTCGTCCTCGCCTCCGCGCGGGAGACGGCGACAGCCGGCCAACGCACCGAACGCAAGGAAAAGAACCATGTCGTCGAAGTCCGCGGAGCGCACCGAGGACCTGATGGACGCACAAACGGCGTTCCACGACGTCCGCAACATCACGTTCGGGATCGCCTACCGGATGCTCGGCAACATCGGCGACGCCGAAGACGTCCTCCAGGAAGCCTGGATCCGCTGGCAGACCTACGACCGCTCCAAGGTGCAGAACCCCGATGCCTTCCTCACCACGATGGTGACCAGGCTGACGATCAACGTGCTGCAATCCGCGAGGGTCCGCCGGGAGAACTACGTCGGCGACCAGCCGCCGGAGTCGCCCGACCCCATGAGCGATCCCGCACTGGGCACCGAGAAGGCGGAAGCGCTGAAGGTCGCGGTGCTGATGCTCATGGAGAGGCTCACGCCCGCGGAACGGGCGGCGTACGTGCTCCGGGAGGCGTTCGAGTACCCCTACGGGCAGATCGCGGAGGTCATCGGACAGTCCCAGGTCAACGTGCGCCAACTGGTGAGCCGCGCCCGCAAGCGACTGGCCGCGCAGAAACGGGCCAGCGTCTCGGCCGCCGACCACCAACGGTTTCTCGTCACCTTCCTGGTGGCGGCCCGGGCGGGGAACGTCGCCCCGCTCGAAAGGCTGTTCGCGGAGGACGTCGCCTGCCCAGCCGGAGGATCGGTGCGTGCGGAGGGGCAACAACCACGCCTGCGAATAGGTCTTCTGACCAGGCGTCACGTATCCGCGTGACCGTACGAGGTGGGTAGTCCCCTGGCTCCGACGACCGGCTGGTCGTCGGAGCCAGGGGACTACCCGCTCGCCGCCGGGGCGCGCCGGTACAGCCGGATGCGGGACGGGCGTGCATGGCCCCGTCGGGCCACCGATGCCGGGCAGCAGATGACACTGGGCCGCGGGCGAGGGGGATGTGTGCGGTGGCGCGTCCGGATCGCGATCCGGACGCGGAGCGGCAACGAGGCCTGCGGCAGGCCCGTGCGTCAGGACGTCGCCGGAGCCGGCCAGAGCGCTCGCAGGGCGCCCGGCACTCCGTCCAGCGCGGAGTCGTCCATCGCCAACTGGAGGATGTAGCCGGGAAGCATGCACATGAACGCGGCGGCCATCGCCTCGGGAGAGACCTCGCGCGGGAGGGTGCCGCTCTGCTGGTGCTCACGGATGACGTCGGCCAGTGCCGTGCGCATCTGGGCCATCAGATCGTCGAGTTGCCTGGCCAGCGAAGGGTTCCGCAGTGCCTCGGACCAGGCCAACACGGAGAGCCCGGCGATGCTCTGCTCGGCGGTCTTGACCTTCACGACTTCCAGGACGTCGGCCATGAGGTCCCCGAAGGAACCGCCGGGCCGGTTCCTCGCGACGCTCTGGACCATGGCGAGGACATCGCGCACGCTTTCCTCGACGATCGCCGTGATCATCTCGTTCTTGCTGGCGAAGTGCCGGTACACGGCGCCGGCCGACAGGCCCGACTCGGCGAACAGATCTTGCATGGACGTCGAATGGAACCCGTCGCGCAGGAAGCAGCGGCGCGCCGCGTCCAGGATCTGCTGACGGCGGGCTTCCATGTACTCCGGCGTGACCTTGGGCATGGATCCATCCTCCGCACAAAAAACGAACCTTCGTATTAACTTATCACGCCGGGCTTGGCCCGGACCGGTTCCACGGAGGGCAGCCGCAGCAGCCCCAGGCTCCGCGCACGACGAGGACGGCACCCATGTGTCACATTTCGCCTCCTTTGACTGTCAATCATGCGAGTTAACGCTATTGAAGGTGGTTGGTCATGGATGTCTACGAGGCGGTCACGAGCCGACGGGCAGTCCGCGCCTTTACCGACCGGCAGGTCCCCGGCGAGGTGCTGGAGCGCGTGCTGGCTGCCGCCGCCTGGTCCCCCTCCGCGTCGAACCTGCAGCCGTGGCACGTCTACGTGGTGACCGGCGGGCCGCTGGCCGAGCTCAAGAAGCGCGCCGGCGAACGGGTGATCGCGGGCGACGCTTGGGACGAGCCCGAGTACGAGCAGTACCCGCCGGCACTGCAGTCCCCGTACCGCGAGCGCCGGGCCGCCTTCGGGGAGCAGCGCTACAGCGCCCTCGGGATCCAGCGCCAGGACCTGGAGGCGCGCCAGAGGGCCGCCGCCGCCAATTGGGACTGCTTCGGCGCACCCGCCGCCCTGTTCTGCTACGTCGACCGCGACATGGGCAAGCCCCAGTGGTCCGACGTCGGCATGTACCTGCAGTCCGTCATGCTGCTGCTCCGCACCGAAGGACTGCACAGCTGCGCGCAGATGGCATGGGCGAAGTACCACAAGACCGTCGCAGAGGTCCTCGCTCCGCCGGACGAGCTCGTTCTCTTCTGCGGCATGTCCATAGGGTTCGAGGACGTCACCGCACGTCACCCCCGCCCGGCACGGGCGTCACTCACCGAGACGGTGGAGTTCGTCGGCGATTAGACCGCGGAGCACCCCACGCGACCTTCCGCCGCTCAGGTCGAACTGCCGGCCGCGGGCGGTCCGTGTCACAAAACGACGCGCTACCCGGTCTCTACATGTGCAGGCCGGCCCGGAGGCAGGGAGTCCGTGGGGCCTTCAGGCCGGCCTGCACCTCGCGTCCGCGTGCACGCGGAGGGACGGGGAAGGCACGCGATCGAGGGTCGGCGCCATCCCGCCCATGCGCTTCACGAGGTCCGGCCGTGCCGCGACGCCCGGACGGCCACGAACCGTCCGGGCCTTCGGACGAACCGCGCGACGGCTCGCCGCCGTGCGGGAACTCGTACAAGGAGTCGGGGACAGCAGATGGCGCAACAGGACAGGGCGGACGGCACTTGGCTGCCGTCGGCGGTCGAGCACTGCGCTCTGTACGAGGACGGCCGTCGAGTGCCCGGCCGGATGGATCTGGACGCACTCATGGACCGGCAGGACGGACAAGCCGGGCGGTTCGCGTGGATCGGTCTGTACGAGCCCACCGCCGACCAGATCCAGCAGGTTGCCGACGCCTTCGACCTGCACCCCCTGGCCGTGGAGGATGCCGTCCACGCCCACCAGCGGCCCAAGCTGGAACGCTACGGCGGCACATTGTTCCTGGTCCTGAAGACCATCGTCTACGTCGACCACGAGAAGGTCACCGCGACCAGCAAGATCGTCGACACCGGGGAGATCATGGTCTTCGCCGGCCCCGGTTTCGCCATCACCGTCCGCCACGGCAGCGCCCCGCCCCTGGACCGCGTGCGCCGCCAACTCGAGGCCGACCCGCAGCAGCTGGGCTACGGACCGGCTGCCGTCATGCACGCGGTCGCCGACCTGGTCGTCGATCGCTACCTGGAGGTCGCCGACGCCTTCGACGGCGACATCGACACCCTGGAGGGCGAGGTCTTCTCCCCCGGGCGCCCCGTCGACCCCGCACGCATCTACCAGCTCAAACGGGAACTACTGGAGTTCAAGCGCGCCGTGATGCCGCTCGGCCCCGCCCTGCAGCACCTCAGCGAGCAGCCGACCCCGCACATGCCGGGCCAGGTTCCCGCCTACTTCCGCGACGTCGCCGACCACCGGCAACGCGTCGCCGAGCAGATCGTCACCTTCGAGGAACTCGTCAGCGGCATACTCGGCGCCAGCATCGCCCAGATCAACGTCCAGCAGAACGCCGACATGCGGCGCATCAGCGCCTGGGCGGCCCTCGTCGCCCTCCCCACCTTGGTCGTCGGCATCTATGGCATGAACTTCGACTACATGCCCGAGCTGAGATCCCCGTACGGCTATCCGGCAGTCCTTGCCGTCATCGCCCTCATCTGCACCGTCATCTACCGGGCCCTGCGCCGCAACAGATGGCTCTGACCGCGCCGCGCAGCCGTCGCTGCTGGTCAGGCGGGCGGGGTGAGCTGTGCGCGCACCCAATCAGGGTCAGGGTTCGTATGTGGCCGGCCGGCCACGACGACGGTCGGCACGGTCTCATTGCCGTCGTTGGCCGCCCTGACCGCCGCGGCACCAGCGGGGTCGCGCCAGATGTCGACCCAGTGCAACTGGTGGGCTCTCCTCCCCAGGCGGACGCGCAGGCGGAGGCAGTACGTGCAGCCGGGCCGCCAGAAGACGACCGGGCGGCCGTCGACCGCGCTCCGGCGCTGCGCCTCCGACGCACTGATGCCTCGGGGGAAGACCAGCGGCGAGTTCACGCCCGCGAGCAGCAAGAACCCCGCGAAGAAGGCTGCGGCCTCACCGGGGCTCCCCCCGAGAACCAGCCCGGTCGCGACAACCGAGCCGCAGACCACGAGCAGCATTGGCAAGATCCACGCACGCGTCATGCTGCCGCAGCCTATCCGTGAGCCGAAAGCGCGCCCGACCGGGCTGCCACGCTTGGGGCTTCGCCGTACGCCGGCACCCCGCGAGGAGGCTCCCGCCCGCCCGCACGACACGGAAATCACCGCCTACGCACCGGTCGGATTCCGCGGCGGGATCTGGCTATTTCCTGACTGGCCCATCACATGGCCGATGTGCGGAAGATCTGCGCAACCGACCTTTGCCCTCTCTGAAACGGCCTTTCTTCGGCCACTGAATGGCGTGTTACTCGTCTTCCCTCTGACTGGGATGCACTGGAATCCTCGGGCCCGCCCCAGCGCAACCTGGTGCGCCGGGGACTCAAGGGAGGGTGAGATGAATCGTTTCCTGGCAGGCCTTGCGACGGTCGCTCTCGGAGCGGGCCTCGTCATAGCCACCGGGGTCCCTGCGTCGGCCACACCGGCTTGTGTCAACTACGGCGGGTTCGAGGTACCTGGAGGGACGGCCTGGGTGCCACTGGCTTCGGGCTTCAACACGAGCTGCCACCTGCAGAGAGGCTATGCGAACGACGGAGTGTGGGCGCTCCAGGTCAGCATGACCGAGTGCTACGGCGAGAACCTCGAGTGGGACGGGGACTTCGGCCCCGCCACCGAGGCGGCTCTCAAGCGCACGCAGAAGAAGATCGGCGTGACCGCCGACGGGCAGTACGGCCCTTACACCCGAGACAGGATGCTGCACGCCGGCACCTGGGCTGGTGAATGCTTCAGATTCGACGGACCCGGCGGCTACTGACCTGAGCTGCCTCAACTCCCTGCGCCCCGTGGCATCGGCCCTCGGGCGCAGGGCTTTTCTCCGTTCGAGACATCGGGCCGGAAATTCGGGGCCCCCCGCCGGTCACCCACGAACTGCGCGACCTCAGATTCCGTCATGGACGTAGTGCACGTCGAGAGTGGAGGCGTCGGCGCGCTGCGGAATCAGTCCGGCCGGTGTCGATCCCCCAGGTGACGCCAGGAAGAACGGACCTCAATCCGGCGACTCGGTCGGTTCGGAGGCCGTTGCCGCAGCGGTGTCGGCTGTCGCACCTCGTGGGCATCATGTACGACTCCGGGACGACGGCAACGCCAGGCCGCCGACGGCGGCCTCCCCGTCGATGCCGGGCACCGCCCCGTCGGCGTTCTCCCGGTCGGCGGTGAAGTAGCGGGGTGCGCAGCCGACGGAACCCGACTGGGCGGGGACGTAGAAAAGCCCAGCCGGGTCGGTTTCGGCGGGTTCGGGGTCTTCCCCGTACACGTACAGGCACATGGTGTTCCTCCTGGAGCGAGGCAGATACGCGACGCGGGCACGGGCCCGCGTCCGGCAATGAGGCTATGCCCGCAGGTCAGGCCACGATCTCGCTCCGCGGCAAACCCTGACGCCGCCCTGACGGTGGGGAGCCGCGCCCGGGCCTCCGCGAGCCCCCCAAGGCCCAGGCGCGGCGGAAGGGTCGGCGGCCTGCGGCAGGGTGCGCGGCAGATCGTGCGCACGGGCGGGACCGAGGGTGCGAGGAAACCGGTCCGGGGAGATCGGGAACCCGGCGGACGGGGTCGACAGGTAACAGGGGACCGCGACCAGTGCCCGGCCCGTATGGGGAGGAACCGATGAGAGCAGATCACTCCCGGCAGAGCCCGGCCGCGTGGGCGGGCTGACTCCCGTGATCTTCCCGGGCTCGGCGACGGTCTCCGCCGCGCCGGGGTCCGGCCGCGGCCACCTCTGCGTCCGTCTTCGGGTCCGGTGCTGGAAGGGGTGGCCCGCCCGACGACCCATCCCCTCCGCTTCCACCCCCTTCCACTGTCACCGGCCGCTTCGCCGTGCCCGGTAAGAAAGGCATGCCTTGACACACAAGAGACGAGCGCCGGTTGCGGCTTTCGCCCCGTTCGCCGCCAGCACCATCGCCGCGGCCCTGCTGAGCGGAACGGTCGGCGTCGTCCAGGCCGCGCCGGCCGATGGCGCGTCCCGTACCGGATCGCGTCCTGGGGCCGCGTTCGGCGCGGGTTCCGACGCCACACGGCGGACGGTCACCCTCGTCACCGGCGACAAGGTGACGCTGGACGCCACCGGCAAGGTCGTCGGCGTCACGGCCGCCGAGGGCCGGGAGGGCATGGCGTTCCGCATATCCCGCGCGGCCGGCGGTGACACCTACGCCGTGCCGCGCGACGCCGAACGGCTGATCGCGGACGGCACCGCCGACCGGCAACTGTTCGACGTGACACGGCTGGTGAGTTTCGGGTACGACGATTCCTCACGGCCCGACCTGCCGCTCATCGTCACCTACACCAAGGGCGGTCCCGTCGCGGCGCGTACGCTGTCGGACTCCGGCGCCCGCGTCACCCGCGACCTGCCCAGTATCAACGGCGACGCTCTGCGGGCCCGCAAGTCGGAGGCCGCGACGCTCTGGCGGACCCTCACCGGCGGTGGCGCGAGCGCCCGTTCGCCGGCCGCCGCCGCCACCTCGGCCCAGGTCGAGAAGATCTGGCTCGACGGCAAGGTCACGGCGACTCTGGACCGCAGCACGGCGCAGATCGGTGCTCCCGCTGCCTGGGCGGCCGGTTACGACGGCGCCGGTGTCACCGTCTCCGTGCTGGACACCGGTGTGGACGCCACGCACCCGGATCTGAGGGACCGCGTCGACGCACAGGTGAACTTCTCCGAGTCCCCGGACACTGCCGACCGCGTGGGCCACGGCACGCACGTGGCCTCGACCGTCGCGGGATCCGGGGCCCGGTCGGGTGGGAAGTACAAGGGCGTCGCGCCCGGCGCCCGCATCATCAGCGGCAAGGTCCTCGGCGACGACGGATCGGGCAGCCCCTCGGGCATCATCGCCGGCATGCAGTGGGCCGTCGCCCAGGGCGCGAAGGTGGTCAACCTCAGCCTCGGCAGCGACGACACCCCGGAGACCGACCCGGTCGAGCAGGCCGTGAACGAGCTGTCGGCGGACTCCGGCACCCTCTTCGTCATCGCCGCGGGCAACGGCGGCCCCGCCGCGGGCACGATCGGTTCCCCCGGCAGCGCCGCCGCCGCGCTCACCGTGGGCGCGGTGGACCGGGCGGACGCCATCGCGGAATTCTCCAGCCGGGGCCCGACCGCCGACGGCTCCCTCAAGCCCGACCTCACCGCCCCCGGCGTGGACATCGTCGCCGCGAAGGCCGCGGAGGGCGTGGAGGGCGACCCGGCAGCCGACGGCTACGTGTCGATGAGCGGTACGTCGATGGCCACCCCGCATGTGGCGGGCGCCGCCGCGATCCTGGCCCAGCAGCACCCGGACTGGACCGGCGAGCGGATCAAGGCCGTCCTCACCGGTTCCGCCGCGCCGACCCCGGACCTGGCCGCGTTCGCGCAGGGCACCGGCCGCACCGACATCGCGCGGGCGATACGTCAGCACGTGACCAGCAGCCCCACCTCGCTGGACTTCGGCACCGCACGGTGGCCGCACGCGGACGACGAGCCCGTCACCAAGAAGGTCACCTACCGCAACGACGGTGACCGCCCGGTCACCGTCGACCTGGCGACCGAGGCGTTCGGCGAGGACGGGAAGCCGGCCGCCGAGGGCATGTTCGACGTCTCGCCGAAGCGGCTCACGATCCCGGCGGTAGGCACCGCGACCGCCACGGTGACCGCCGACAGCCACGCGGGCACGGCCGACGGCACGTTCGGCGGCTCCGTGACGGCGACGGCCGGGGAGACCTCCGTGCGGACCGCCATCGGCGTGCACCGCGAGCAGGAGTCGTACAACCTCACGGTCAGGCACCTGGATCTGGGGGGCAGGCCCACCGGCGATTCCGCGACGGGCGTGTACGGCCTGGACAACGACATCTGGCGGGACTACTCCGACCCCACGGACGGGGAGTTCACCGTGCGGCTGCCCAAGGGCCGCTACTCGCTCGAGGGCCGCGTCTCCACCGGGGCGGACCCCGACGACGGGAAGCTGGCGCTGCTGCTGCACCCGAAGTTCCCGCTGACCCGGGACACCATCCTGGTCATGGACGCCCGCAAGGCCAGGCCCGTCCGGATCACCGTGCCCGACCGCGCGGCCGAGAACACCGACGCCACACTCAACTTCGGCGTCAGCGACAACGGATCCGGCTACACCTCCACCTACGACATGGGCAGCTTCGGCAATCTGCGCGTCGGGCAGCTCGGGGCCCCGCTTCCCGCAGGCGAGGCGTTCGCGCAGTACAACGGGACGTGGACCCACGGCACGGTGAACTACCGGCCGGCCTCGAACCGCACCGGCGACCTCTCCGGATTCACCGCGAAGCTGCGCCGCCAGGACTTCGCCAAGCTCGCGCTCACCCTCGGCGCGCCCGCCGCGGGCAAGACCGGCAGCCTCGTCGCCGCGCCCCTGACGCCGGGCGGCAACTGGTTCGACTTCCACCCGGAGGATGGCGCCCTGCCGCGCACCGTCACCGACTACGTCCTGCCGGGCGTGAAGTGGCAGTACGCCACCGGCCAGTACGGCGCTCCGGGTGCGGACGGCGAACCCGTGTGGGACGGCGGCCAGACCGTCACCCGGGCGAGGGCCTACGCCGCGGGCACGACGTACGCGCAGCGCTTCAACATCGGCGTCTTCGGCCCGCACCTGTACAGCGCAGGTGGGAAGGCGTCGGGTGCGGTCCGTCTCGGCGACGACTTCAGCGCCTACGTGCCGCTGTTCTCCGACGGCGCGGGCCATGTCGGCGTCTGCGACTACACCAAGGCCACGAGCGCGCTGTACGCGGACGGCACGCCGGTGTTCACCTCGGACACGCCCCTGGACGGCGACACGCACACCCTGCCCGCCGGGTCTCGGGCCTACCGGCTCACCACGGACGTCACCCGCGCCGCGTCGCTCTCCGCGGTCAGCACCCGGGTGACCGCGGAGTGGACCTTCCGCTCCGCCCACATCTCGGGCGACACCATGACGTGGCTGCCCCTGTCGGCGGTGCGCTTCACGCCCAAGCTCCAAGCGGCCAGCACGGCCAAGGCTGGCAGGGCCTTCACCGTCCCGTTCACGGTCGAGGGCGCGGCCACCGCCCGCACCGCCCGCAAGCTGGCGTTCTCGGTGTCCTACGACGGCGGCAGGAGCTGGAAGCCGGCCAAGGTCACCGACCGTGAGCGGCTCGAACTGCGCCACCCCGCCCGCCCGGGCACCGTCTCCCTGCGCGTCGTGCTCACCGACGCCGACGGCAACACCGCGCAGCAGACGATCTACCGCGCCTACCGCACCACCGCGTAGGCACTCCGCTCCACGCGCGGGCCCCGGGCCGACGGCCCGGGGCCCGTCCGCTCCCGACGTCCGGGGTTACGCGTCGACCGCGCGGGTCGTCCCGGCCCAGCTGTCCAGGTCGGCCAGGCGTGCGGTGAGGGCGGCGCGCATGGCGTCCGCGCCGAAGACGCCGAGGGCCAGTCGCAGGGGCGGGGCGTCGCTGTCCGCGGCTGCTCGGATGCCCGCGGCGATGCGCGCCGGTGACGCGTACGCGGACGCGGGCTGTGCGCCGATGGCCTTCTGGACCTCGCGGACGGTCTGGTCGTAGTCGTCGATGGCGGCCGCGACGTCGAGGTTGTCGAGGAAGGCCGTGGCGGTGGGACCGGGCTGGACCATGGTGACCTTGATGCCGAGCGGGGCGAGCTCGTCGGCGAGGGCGTCCGACAGACCTTCGACGGCGTACTTGGTCGCCGCCAGGAGACCGACGCCGGAGTGGGCGCACTGCCCGTAGAGCGAGGAACCCTGGAAGATGTGGCCGGAGCGCCGTGCGCGCAGCACGGGCAGGGTCGCGCGGAGCACGTTCAGGACCCCGAAGACGTTCGTGTCGAAGATGGCGCGGGCCTGCTCGTCCGTGGCCTCCTCGACTGCGCCGAAGAGGCCGTATCCCGCGTTGTTGGAGACCACGTCGATCCGGCCGAACCGGTCCACGGCCTGCTCCACCGCCCCCGTCACCGCTTCCTGGTCGCGCACGTCGGCGTCGATCAGGAGCAACCGCTCGGGGTGCGCCGCACGCAGGTCGTGCAGGGACGCGGTGCTGCGGGAGAGCGCGGCGACGTTCTCGCCGGCGTCGAGCGCCTGCGTGGTCAGCTCGCGGCCGATGCCGGAGGTGGCGCCGGTGATCAGCCAGGTACGCGACTGGGTCTGGGATGGCTGCGTCATGATTACGACCGTAATGCGCCGCTTCGTCTTCTTCGACCGCACCAGCCCCGACCGGCCTCACACACCGAAGGCGCCGCCCTCGACGAGGACGAGCGGCAGCAGGATGTGACCCCACCGGCTGAGTGCCTTCGCGATGACCGGGCGGGTGGCGAAGTGCCGGCCCGCGAAGCACCACACCGCCACCAACACCAGGAAGACGACGGCGTAGACGCTCATCCCACCCATGTCGTCGATGTTCGTGACGGCGAACAGCCCGGCTGCCTGCCCGACGACGCCCAGGTCCACGAATGCCCCTCCTGCTCGGTTGCCCGGCGACGATATCCGCCGCACGCCCGTGCCTGGGAACCCCTCGGCAAGCGGCGTCGAAGACCAGGAGGGGGGCGTGCCCTGGCCGACGCCTACTACCTCCAGTACAAGAACGTCCGCCCCGACTACGTCACCAAGCTCTGGGACCTCGTCAACTGGAACGACGTCATCGCCCGCTTCGAGACGGCGAAGGCCGCGTCCGGCGCCTGACGTGCGGCGCGCATCCGGCCTCGCCCGCGCGGCGGGCGGGGCCGTCCGCTCGACTTCCACCCTTTCCGTAACACCCCAACCCTGTGTACGGTTCTTACATGTCGCGTGTGCAGCAAGCCATGGAACGGGACGTTCCGGAACTCGTACGTCTTCGGTCCCTCCTGTTCGAGACCCTCGGGGGCGACTTCTTCAACCCCGCGTCAGGCGACGGCGACTGGCGGGCCGCCCTTGCCTCGGTCCTGAGGGAACAGATCGCGGCGGAGACCGTGCGGATCCTCGTCGTCCCCGGCCCCACAGGCCTCGCGGCCTGCGGCATCGGCACCATCGAGCAGCGCCTGCCCGGACCGCACCTGCGCAACGGCCGTATCGGGCACGTCATCGGCGTGGTCACCGACCCCGCTCACCGGCGACGCGGCCACAGCCGGGCCATCATGCGGGATCTGCTCGACTGGTTCGGGGAACGCGACGTCGCCCGCGTGGACCTGTACGCGTCCGAGGACGGTGAACCGCTCTACCGGGCCCTGGGCTTCACCGACCACCCCGACCCCTCGCTCTACTGGCGCCCGGCCGGCGTGTAGGAGCCGTACGCCCCCGCTGGCGCTTCACTCACAGCGGCGAGGCGTCCGGGCGGGTACCCGAGGGTTCCAGCCGGACGACGATGCCCTTCGAGGTCGGCTGGTTGCTGGTCTCGGCCACGCTCTCCAGCGGCACCAGGACCTGGGTCTCGGGGTAGTACGCGGCGGCGCAGCCCAGCGCGGTCGGGTAGGGGACCACCTCGAAGCCCTCCGCACGGCGCTCCACGTCATCGTTCCACACGCTCACCAGGTCCACCGACTGTCCTTCGCGAAGCCCGAGTTCGGTCAGGTCCGCGGGGTTGACCAGCACGACGCGGCGGCTGCCGTGGATGCCCCGGTACCGGTCGTTGTTGGTGTACGGGATGGTGTTCCACTGGTCGTGGGAGCGCAGGGTCTGCAGCAGCAGGTGCCCGTCCGGGGCCCGCGGCATGGCCCAGGCGTTGCTGGTGAACATGGCCTTGCCGGTGGCGGTGGCGAAGACGCCCTCGTTGACGGGGTTCGGCAGCCTGATGCCGCCCGGCCGGACGACTCGCCGGTTGAAGTCGTGCAGCCCCGGCAGGATGTGCGCGATGCGGTGGCGGATCGTGCCGTAGTCGGTCTCGAACTGCTTCCACGGGATGCCGGTCCTGCCGTCGAGGGTGTGCCGGGCGAGCCGGCACAGGATGGCGATCTCGCTGAGCAGCAGTTTGGAGGCCGGTTCGAGTCGTCCTCGGGAGGTGTGCACCTCGCTCATCGAGTTCTCGACGGTGACGAACTGCTCGCCGCAGGGCTGGACGTCCCGTTCGGTGCGGCCCAGGGTCGGCAGGATGAGTGCCGTCCGTCCGCAGACCGCGTGCGACCTGTTGAGCTTGGTGGAGATGTGGGCGGTCAGGCGGCATCGCCGCATGGCCTCCTCGGTGACCGCGCTGTCGGGCGCGGCCCGGACGAAGTTGCCCGCGAGGGCGAGGAAGACCTTGATGCGGCCCTCCCGCATGGCCTTGATCGAGTTCACGGAGTCCAGACCGTGGGCGCGTGGCGGGTCGAAGCCGAACTCCCGCTGCAGCGCGTCCAGGAAGGAGTCCGGCATCTGCTCCCAGATGCCCATCGTGCGGTCGCCCTGGACGTTGCTGTGTCCGCGCACAGGGCAGGCGCCGGCCCCGGCCCTGCCGAGGTTGCCTCGCAGCAGCAGGAAGTTGACGATCTCCCGGATGGTGGGGACGGCGTGTTGATGCTGCGTCACGCCCATGGCCCAGCAGACGATGACGCGCTCGCTGCGCAGGACGTCGTCCCGTACGTCCTCGATCTCCTCGCGGGTCAGTCCCGTCGCGGGGAGGACCTGTTCCCAGCCGATGCCGCGGGCGTGCTGCGCGAACTCCTCGAAACCGCTGGTGCTGGAGCGGATGAAGTCATGGTCGAGCACGGTGCCCGGCCGGGCGTCCTCGGCCTCCAGCAGCAGCCTGTTGAGGCCCTGGAACAGCGCGAGGTCGCCGCCGCTGCGGATGTGCAGGAACCGGTCGGCGATCTGGGTGCCGTGTCCGACGATCCCGCGCGGCTTCTGCGGGTTCTTGAACCGCAGCAACCCGGCTTCCGGGAGCGTGTTCACCGCGATGATGCGGGCGCCGTTGCGCTTGGCCTCCTCCAGGGCGGACAGCTGCCGCGGATGGTTCGTACCCGGATTCTGGCCCACCAGGAAGATCAGGTCGGCGTGGTGGAGGTCGTCCAGGCTGACCGTTCCCTTGCCGGTGCCGAGGGTCTCGTGCAGGGCGGTGCCGCTGGACTCGTGGCACATGTTGCTGCAGTCGGGCAGGTTGTTGGTGCCGAACGCCCTGGCGAAGAGCTGCAGGACGAAGGCGGCCTCGTTGCTGGCCCGGCCCGAGGTGTAGAAGACCGCCTCGTCGGGTGAGTCGAGCGAGTTCAGCTCCGCGGCGACCAGCTCGAAGGCGTCGCGCCAGCTGATCGGTTCGTAGTGGTCGGAGTCGGGCCGCTTGACCAGCGGTTCGACGAGCCGGCCCTGCTGGTTCAGCCACAGGTCCGACCCCCGTCCCAGCTCGGAGACCGAGTGCCGCCGGAAGAACTCGACGGGGATGCGCCGCGTCGTGGCCTCATCGTTGATGTGCTTGGCACCGTTCTCGCAGTACTCGTTGCGGTGCCGGTGGCCGGGAGCGGGATCCGCCCAGGCGCAGCCGGGGCAGTCGATGCCGTCCACCTGGTTCATGGTCAGCAGCGTCACTCCGGTGCGCGCGACCGAGGTCTCCTCGAGGGAGTACTCCAGCGCGTGCCGTACGGCGGGGACTCCCGCGGCCCATTCCTTGGGCGGAGTCACACCGAGCGCTTCGTCCGGCTCTTCCCGGGGGGCCTTCTTCATGACGTGCGTCCCTCGTTCCCTCGTCCGCGGATCGCTCATCCGACCGGCCAGCGCGGGACCCGGCTCCGTGGCGGTTCCGGCTCCAGCGGCTGCACGTGTCCGTTGTGGATGGACGCCCGCCAGGCCCCGCTCTCCTCGCCGATGCCCTCGATGTACTCCTTGAAGTTGCGCAGCTCGGCGCGGACGACGCGGCGCGTGACGCCGAGGGCACTCGTGACGGTGTCCGCGAAACCGCGGCGTGTGGCCTCGATGCGTACGGTCACCTCGGTGCGGTCCGGCGCCGCGGGGCGGAACGAGACCGTGCCCCGGTGGTAGGGGCTGCGTTCCAGGCTCTGCCAGACGAGGTGGGAGTCCGGTTGCTGCTCGACGATCTCCGCCTTGAACTCCCGGTGCAACGGGCCGATCCCGATGACCCAGTGGGTGACCGAGGGGTTGATCTGCTCGACCCTCTTCACCGCGGACATGAACCGCGGAAAGCTCTTGAACTGGGTCCATTGGTTGTACGCGGTACGTACCGGGACCGCGATCTCGACCACTTCTTCGACGGTCGTCATGGCCCACCTTCTTCAGGCGCCGCTCTCTCCAGTGTCACCGCCCGGCCGGGACGTCGCATGTGGGTGAGCGCGGTGAGGGGACGCTGCGCCCGGCTCCCGTCACGTTCGGTGGCGGCCGCGTCTCCGGCGCTGCCCCACACGACGCAACTGCCTCCGGTCCGGCACAGTGGGCGCGCCGGACCGGAGGCAGTTGACGTTGCGTCTCCCCTTCGACGCTAGGCGGTGCGGTTCCGCCGGACGAACCCGACCGCCGTGTCGACGACGAGGAATCCGAGCAGCGTGACGCCCAGGAGTGGCAGGGCCCAGCCGAGAGCGGCGACGGCCGGGACGCCGATGATCAGCACCGGCGGGGGCAGCTGCCGCCAGGTCCCCCGTGCCGGGGCCTTGCCGAGTGCCGCCGTGCGGTCGCCACGCGTGGGCCGGCGCTGCCACCACATCCGGTAGCCCCACACGATGACGGCGATCAGGCCGAGCGCGATCAGGGCCAGCAGGATCTGGTTGACGATGCCGAACAGCAGGCCCATGTGGCCCTGGACGCCGAGCTTGCTGAGCTTGGCCAGGACCGGGTAGTCGGCCCACCTGCTCTCCGAGGTGACCTCGCCCTTGGCGGCGTCGACGGCGACCTGGTCGTAGTGGACCGGCCAGAGGTCGTCGTCCTGCGCCACGGTCCAGGCGGCCGCGTCGTCCGTGGGCGGCGTCAGCTCCACCCGGCCGCCCAGCCCGGCGTCGCGGGCCACCCCGAGGACCGCGTCGAAGTCGGCGGGGTCCGCCGACGCCGCGCCCTGGTCCGTGCCGTGTCCGGCGTGCCCCGCGTGCTCGCCCTCCGTCGCCTCGGCTCCGCCGGGCAGCGAGGTGACCAGCTCGGGGGCGTGTCCCTTGGCCGCGTCCAGCAGCTGCCCGAACCGGTCACCGGCGTAGTGGGACCAGGTCAGACCGGTGGCGCTGAGAGCGAGCAGGCCGACGGCGATCCAGACGCCCGTGGCCGCGTGCCAGCTGCGGGTACGCCGTACGCCCCGGGCGGAGCGGTCGGGCAGCAGCGCACCGCGCGCCGACGTGGCACGCTGCCCGCGGGCGCGCCCCAGCCACAGGACGAGGCCCCCTGCCACGATCACCCACAGCCAGCTCGCGGCGACCTCCGAGTACAGACGCCCGGTCTCACCGAGGTGCAGGTTGCGGTGCAGGTCGTCCAGCCAGGTGGTCAGCGGCGTCGAGCCGTACCACGTGGTCAGCTCACCCCTGACCTCGGCCGTGTACGGGTCCACGAACACCGTGCGCTGGTTCTCGCCCAGCTCCGGCAGCGACAGCACCACCCGCGTGGTCTCCTCCGGGCCGGACGGAGTGATCACCGAGGACAGCGTGCCCTCCGGGTGGGCCGCCCGGGCGGCGGCGATCTGCTCCGCCAGGGGGCGCGGTTCGTCGCCGGCCTTCGCCACGCTGAGCTGGTCGCCGTAGACGAGCTGGTCGAGCTGGGGCGTGAAGGTGTAGGCCAGCCCCGTCAGGGCGGCCACGAGCAGGAAGGGGGCGACGAACACCCCCGCGTAGAAGTGCAGCCGTACGAGCAGCGCCCGGACGCCCTTCCACGAACGGCCGGGTTGTACGGGACCGGTCCCCGAGGTGGGCCGCGGTACGGCGGGGCCGTCGGCCTCCGCGACGGCCACCGCGGCTCCGTCGCGGTCGTCTCTTGGCGTTTGTTCCTGTGTCGAAGTCATGCGTGCATCCCCAATCGGCGCCCGGCGCGCTGGGCGCGGGCGCTCGTGAAGTCGACGATTCGGTCCGCCTTCACGGCGGTACGGCGTGACGGGCCCGCCGTTCCGGCACCGGGCGCGCGTGGATGCGCCGGGCGGACGGTGTACGTGGGCACGCCGGACTGCGTCCGTCACCACGACGGGGCGTGACGGACGGTCAGGATCAGATCGCCGGCTGCGGGGGGCCGCGCCGTGTGACGCTGTGCCACAGGGTCGCCTGGTGGTCCAGGCGTGGGGGGACGTGGAAGGACGCAGGCGTCGCGGGGGCGGGTGAGGTGACGACGGCTCGGACGTGCGAGGCCCGGCGCAGTGGAGCGAAGACGAAAGCGGCCAGGGATCGGCCGAGTTGGAAGGCCGCGGCCTCACCGCGCCACAACCACAGCCCGCACAGGACCGCGGCCAGGGCGTGGGCGGAGACCATGCCGGTGGACCAGCCGCCCATGGCGGCGGTGCTCATGGGCATCGCGGCCGCAGCGGCCGAAGACCGGTGGCCGGCCGTCATATCGGCGGGGGCGGCCGCAAAGGCCTGGGCGAGGCTGAACCAGCCGTGCAGGGCGAACTGGGCCCCCACGGTCGCCACCATGACCGCCGGGGCACCGCGCTCACGGCGACCCGCCAGCCACCACGCCCCGGCGGTGGTGGCGGCGAACCCGTACCCCACCGCCCAACCGGGAACCGCCCGCGACATCAGGGCGTGTCCGAGACCCGTCACCGCCACGCACACGGCCGCGAACACCGCGGCACGCGCGAGGCGGAAGGCGGGCCCGGATGTCATGGGCAGCAATGATGCCATTGACCACCCGAATGAGGGATGGGGCACGCGGAAGCACCGACGGCGCACGAGGGCCTGTGCTGGCTACGCGCCGTCAGGCTCCGTGGACGCTCCCCCAGTCCATCGCCGCCCACCACAGCGCGCGGCCGTAGCCCCGACCGCGGTGCCCGCGCCGGACCCCGTAGTGCTGGGGCATGAGCCGGCGGGCGCCGATGACACCCGCGACGTGCCCCTCGTGGACGACGACGAGGACCCGTCCCACGGAGCCACGAGCACCGGCCGAGCCCTTCCCAGCGGAAGGGCCCGCACCGCACCCTGCTTCGTGGGGACGGGAGGTCGGCCCCGGCGCGACTTGCTCCGGCGCGGCCCGGCGACATGCGGGCGGCCCGCCGGGTACCGGCGGGCCGCTCCATCCCCACAACCTGGCGGCAGGCGCTCTCCGCCCGATCGCGCCCATGACCTCCCCGCAGGTTGATGCAATAACCCTACATATTGCTTGACGCGGCAAGCAAGTCGCCCGAGGGATCACAAGAGCGTGCCCTGCGGACAAACCGCAGTATTTTCTCGATTCGGCCCATATCCGGGTGAAACGATTTAGCATGCCCCTGTTGGAGCTGGCGGCAGCCTCGGGCACGTCACCGAAAGTGCCCGGGCCGTCATCAGATTTTGCTTTCGCTGACGCGGTGACATCGTGAACCAGGCATTTCGCACGAACATCCTTCCGCCCCACGAGAAGGCGGAGTACTGGACGGACGCAGTCCACCAGGCAGTCACCAGGCTTGAGATCCGGCCTCCAGAGGACGGCACGTTGTGCGGGTCCCTGTGGTTGGCCTCGGTCGGTGCCATCCATGTGGGCCACGTCGAGGCAAGCCCTCAACGGATGGCCCGGACCAGAGGGATCATCGCCAACGACACCGGCAACGCGCTCATCGTGAGCCTGCAGGAAGCAGGCAGCAGCGTCGTGGCGCAGGACGGACGCGAGACCCTCCTCACCCCCGGGGAACTGGTCCTGCTCGACTCCCGGCGACCCTTCTTCAGGGACTTTCCCGGCAGCTTCCGTCAGAACATCGCCTCCATCCCACTCGAGATGCTGGACCTTCCCGATGCGCATCTGGCCCGCGTCACCGGGCAGGCGTATCACCCCACCCACTACATCGGCGGAATCCTCGCCGCGTACGTGACCAGGCTCGCCGCGGCGGCGGAGTCCGAGACCTGCCTGGCAGGAGCGCAGCAGCACCTGGAGCGGGGGATGCTCGACGTGCTGACCGCGCTGGTGGCACACGACGGCCGACTCAACGCGGACGTCACGCCCACCGCCGAGGAGACGATGCGGCTGCTCGTGCGCGACTACATCAAGGCCCACCTCGGCCGACCGGAACTCTCTCCGGCCGTGATCGCGGCCGCGCACCACATCTCCGTGCGCTATCTGCACAAGTTGTTCCAGGGCGAGGACATGACCGTCAGCCGATGGATCCACCACCAGCGGCTGGAAGCCTGCCGCGAGGATCTCGCACGTCCTGACCTGGCCGGGTTGACGGTGGCGACGATTGCGCAGCGATGGGGTTTCGCCAGTCCCGCGCACTTCAGCCGGACCTTTCGTGCCGCCTACGGCATCTCCCCGGCCGCGTGGCGCCGCATGGCCCTCGCCGACCTTCCCTGGCACGCTCGACCGGCGGCTACGACGAGGCGCCGTTCGTGATCAGCGCCGCCGCATGGACCTGACGCCTTCCGACGGGTCGGGGTCCGCCGGGCAGGGAAGGACCGCGCCGCCCCCCTCTCCGTGGCGGGCCAGCGCGATCATCGCGAGATCGTCGGCCGGCAGGGCACCGCAATGAGCGACGATGTCCTCGAGGATCTCCGCCAGGACGTTGTGCAGGCGCTCATGACAGAAACGGTGCTGGTCATGCCACGTCCACGAGGTGGCGCGTTCCAGGAGCGGGAAGGAGATCCCGCTGCAGTCACGGGCCTCGATGAGACCGTCGGTGTACAGCAACAGCGTGTCTTGGGGGCCGAGTTCGAAGGCGTTCTCATGGGCGCGGATGTCGCACAGCGGGCTGAGCCCGAGCGGCGGGCAGGGCGTGCCGGGCAGCAGGACCAGTTCTCCCGGGCGTGCCCGCACCGGGGGCGGATGGCCGAAGTTGACCATGCGGGCGCCGGGCTCACCGTCCGGCACCTCCAGGATCAGTGCCGTCGCGAAGCGTTCGTCCGCGTCGCAGCGTGCGTCGTCGTCCGCGTCGGCCAGGTACCGCAGGAAACTCTCCTCCAGGCGGGTGGACAGCTCGACCAGGGAGACCGGCTGCGGCGCCCATTCGCGAAAGGCTCCGAGGATGGCGATGACGTCGAGGAACGAGGGCAGTCCTCTCCCCCGGACGTCGCCGATGATGATGCGGGTCGCCGCGTCGGCCCGGGCGACCGCGTAGAGGTCCCCGCCCACCCGGACTTGTCCGCCGCAGGCGCGGTAGACGGAAGCGACATCGAGGCCGCCGACGCGCGAGGGAAGCGGTCGCAGCAGCACATCCTGCACGGCGTCGGAGACGGCGAGGGCACTGGCCACCCGCCGGCGGTACAGCCGGAGCAGCCTGCCGCATGCCACGGCCGCCGCCGGTGCCGCAACCAGCTGCAGGAGACGGCAGGCGGTCCTCACCCGACCGCGCAAGGGAACGGCCGCGCAGATCGTGAGTACCCCCAGCAATGCCCCCGCGATGGGTACGAGCCGTACCACTGGCATCTCGTCGAATTGCTCGAGATCGGTCATGCCGCACCTCTCCTTTCCCATGCGCCCGCCCTGTTGGTGGGAGGCTGCGGCGGCCGCCGGGGCGGACGCTCATCGGGGGTCCGGTGGTCGTCGCGCCACGACCGTAGGCGAGGCAGAGCGGCGAAGCTTGCGCGGCGGCGCATGAGATCTTGACCATGCACGCAGCATCCAGAGGGTGGCGCCTCGAAGGCGGCCCGCGACTCGTGCAGGAAAGACGTCGCCGACGGCAGGCCGGGAGCGACAGGCGGTGCTGAGGCCTCGTCACGCGATGCTCGTACTGCTGCACACGCTGCTGTGGCGCGAGGCCGGTTGGCCGATCCCCCCGCCCGCCTGCACCCCATGGGCGCGCGGGTGGATCGACCACGGCGAAATAGGCGACTGGCCATCTATTTCACCCAAGGGGTTCAAGGGTGATGACGTGACGGTATCCACGCGGCAGTCCACGGACGTCATCGAGCCCCCTGTGGGATCGATGCCCACACGGGCCCTCCAGGACGCGGGTCTGCCGTGGATCGAGGACGCCGGCCACATCGCGCCGAAGGATGCCCGCCAGTTGTCGAAGCTGTTCTTCGACCGGCTGCAGAGCATTGAAGAGGGCACAGCCGAGTACAGCTACGCGCGCAACACGCTGATCGAGATGAACGTGTCCCTGGTCCACTTCGCTGCCTGTCGATTCCGCAGCCGCGGTCCCGAGGAGCAGGAGGACATCCTGCAGGTCGGCACCATTGGCCTGATCAAGGCCATCGACCGGTTCGACCTGAGCCGCGAGGTCGAGTTCACGACCTTCGCCGTTCCCTACATCGTCGGAGAGATGAAGCGGTTCTTCCGCGACACCTCCTGGGCCGTGCACGTGCCGCGACGCCTGCAGGAGTTGCGGGTGGAGCTGGCCAAGGCTCGTGACCACCTCACTGCGGTCCTCGACGCCCCGCCCAGTGTCGCGGAACTGCCGGCGTACCTGGAGATCGGCGAGGAGGAGGTCATCGAGGGTATGGTCGCCGCCAACGGCTACAGCGCCGGTTCCCTCGATCTGCCCACTGACGAGGAGGGTGAGGGTGGCATCCGCTCCTACGCCGACACGATAGGTGCCTGCGATCCGGCGATCGAGAAGGTCGAAGACCTGCGGGCGCTCGCCCCCATGCTGGACCAGTTGGGTGAGCGCGAACGTGTCCTCTTGCAGATGCGGTTCGGCCGGGAGTTGACCCAGTCCCCGATCGGCGTCGAACTCGGGCTCTCCCAGATGCACGTGTCCCGGCTGCTCTCGCGGCTGCTGTCCAAGCTCCGTGCGGAGATGCTCACCGACTCCTGAGCCCGCGTCCTCCTGGGGGGGTGACTGATCATCGCCGCCTGCGGCCGCCACGTGCCCGCCCGGAGGAGCGATCAGGACTCTGCTCTTCGTCCTCTTCTTCCTCGCCCTCCTCTGCTTCGTCCTCGGGGTACTCGTCCTCCTCTTCCTCTTCGTCTTCCTCTTCGTCGCCCTCCTCTTCGTCCTCGGGGTACTCGCCCTCCTCTTCCTCTTCGTCTTCCTCTTCGTCGCCCTCCTCTTCGTCCTCGGCGTACTCGCCCTCCTCTTCCTCTTCGTCCTCGGGGTACTCGCCCTCCTCTTCCTCTTCCTCCCCCTCTTCGCCCTCGGGGTACTCGTCCTCGCCTTCGTACTCGTCAGGCTCCTCCGCGCCTTCCTCTTCGGCGGCCTGCTCTTCTTCCTCGATGGCTTCCTCGTGCGTCCGGACCACTTCGCCGTCGCGGATCTCGCCGCGCCAGCCGTCCGCTTCCTCGTCGGTAAGGGTCACGTAACGCTGGAAGTGCTTGAAGTCCAGGCGCAGACGACGCCCTTGCGCGCGCCAGACGTTTCCGGTCTTCTCGAAGAGGCCAGAGGGGTAGTACTCGACCACGAGCACGATGCGGGTGAGGCTGGGTGCCAATTCGTGGAAGCTCACGCAACCGCGCGTGGTGCCCTTGGCACCCTCCGAGGTCCAGACGATGCGTTCGTCCGGCACCTGCTCCTGCGTCGTGGCCTTCCACCCGCGGGTCGACGGACCCACCTTGACCTTCCAGTCGCTGTCCGCCTCCTTGCCCCGTGACGCGCTGCGGACGCCCTTGGTGAAGCTGCTGAACTTCTCGTACTGAGTCCAGTGGTCGTAGGCGAAGCGCAACGGCACGCCCACGTCCAGTACTTCAATGATGTTCATGACCTTGGGCGTACCGGACTTACGGCCCTTGCCCCCTCCGCCGCCGAACACCCCCTTGACCTTGTCGACGACGTTGTCCTTGATGCTCTTCGCCTTCTCACCGATCAGAGCCTTCACCGGTGAGTCCCCTTGGAGCATTCGCAGGCCCGCCTTGGGGAGCACGCCGCCCCCGTCAGCCACACCCTGGAGCCCGCTGGTGACGTCGCCGAGTTTGTCCGTGGCCTTGTCCGCCAGATTCTGTACCTGGGCCCCCAGGAAGCTCGTGAACGCGCCGCGCAACTGGTCGAGCCCCGAGCCCTGTTCGCCTTCGCGTGTCGTGCCGGCCATGGGCCTACCTCCGCCGTGTGGATGCCTTCTTCGCCGCCGTCTTCTTCGCCGCCGTCCTCTTGGCCGGAGCGGAGGCCTTCTTCGCAGCTGCCGTCTTCTTCGCGGGAGCGGAGGACTTCTTCGCCGCCGTCGTCTTCTTCGCGGGCGCCGTCTTCTTCCCTGTTGTCTTCCTGGCCGGCGCCTTGTGGGGAGCCGTCTTGGCGGGGCGGCGGGTTCCACCACCACCGCGAGCACCCTCATCCCGGCCCGCGTCCTTGCGAGCTGGCCGGCGGCGCCTGGGCTCGGGCTTCTCCGGCTCCTCCTCTTCCGTCTCTGCCTCACCCTCGGATGTCTCCTCCTCTTCTTCTTCCTCCTCCTCGGGCTCCTCCTCGGGCTCCTCCTCTTCCTCCTCGTATTCGTCCTCGGGCTCCTCCTCTTCCGGCTCCTCTTCCTTGCGCTTGCCTATGCGCTCAGTACGTGCTTGCAGGGAGTCGGCCAGCGCCGAGAGCTTGCGGTCGGCAACCGCGCCCATCGCCTGGCGGCCGGCTTTCAAAGCCTCACCGCGTAGCTGCTCGCTGAGTTCTTCGAATTGAGGAAGTTCACGCAGCCTCTTGACCCCTTCCGTCAGCAGCTGTTGGGGTTCGAGGCCGACCCGCCGTCCGGCCAGGTAGGTCGCGATGCCGAAGGCCAGCCGCCCCTTCTTGGTCCGGCCGAGGATGTAACCTCCGGCGACCGCGACAGCAAGAGCGACTTTGGGTACGTCGTTCATCGAGTTTCCCTTCGAGAGGGTTACCGAGCTGGTGTTCCGGCTGGCGCCCGCCGTCGCCGGGAACGGGGGCTCGCTCGTCAGGGCGAAGCGTCCGCACGGGGTGGCGCGCAGTGGCCGCGCTGCTCGCTCCGCTATCTCCAGTCTGGGTTGTGACGTCAGCAGGCGCATGCGGAGGGCGGAACGCCATGGAGAATGGCGGCCACCCGATCCGCGCCTCCGCGGTCCGTGAGTCGCCTTGCCACCTCATGCGCCGACGTGGGCGGGCTCCTAGCATGGGATGTATGTGCGCAGATGACGTCCAGCGGCCTCTGATGCAGCCGGACTTCACAGCCCACGCCGTACCCACCAGCGCAGTTCCTGGTCACAGGGCAAAGGGGACGCGCCAGCGAGCGGTCGGTCTCGCCGAGGCGCCCGGACGCGGAGCCGCGGGGGCCGCCCACCAGGTCGGCGAGATGGCGGAGGCGGCCGCCGGGGCCATGGAACCGCTGAAACCGAGACTCCGTGGCTGGTTGCACGCCGGTATGTTTCCGGCCTCACTCATCGCGGGCATCGCGCTGATCTGCCTTGCACGCACAACTCTGACGACGCTCGCCTGTGGGATCTACTCCGCCTCCGCGTGGCTGCTGTTCGGCACCAGCGCGCTCTACCACCGCGGCACCTGGCGTCCTCGCGGGGAGGCGGTCCTGCGCCGACTGGACCACGCCAACATCTTCGTCATCATCGCCGGCACCTACACACCCCTGACCGTGGTCCTTCTTCCCCAGCACAGACGAGCCGTCCTGCTGGGACTCATGTGGGCCGGCGCGCTCGCCGGAGTCGCCTTCCGGGTGCTGTGGGTGGGGGCACCCCGCTGGCTGTCCACCCCCTGCTACCTTGCGCTCGGCTGATCCGGCGCTTTCCTCCTACCGGACTTCCTGCGCGTCGGCGGGCCCGTGGTCGTGGTCCTGATCGTCACCGGCGGAGTTCTCTACACCGCAGGCGCAGTGGTGTACGCGACGAAGCGACCCGACCCCTCGCCGCGCTGGTTCGGGTTCCACGAGGTGTTCCACACCTTCACCCTGGCTGCTTTCACGACCCACTACGCGGCGATCGCCCTGACCGCCGTCTGACCGGCATGTGACCTGCGGTTCCTGGCATGCGCAGCGGGGTCCGTGGAGCGTAGCGTGGGAAGTGTCCGCCCGGCCGGCCGTGTGAATACCCCCACGAGGCCCGGGCCCCGACCGGGCGGGCCCAGGCTGTCCACAGCGTCGATCCCTTCCGGCAGCCGCAGCCGGGGGCCCGGCAGCAAGGGGACGTACGCCTTCACGCAGGAGTGGATTCCGGCCTCTGATCAGCAGTGACAAGCCTATACGGGAGGAGTTCATGGCCGTACAGCACCGTTTGGTGGGCGGATCCCCAGAGGAGGTGTGGGCCGCCCTCGCCGACGGCTCGCGCTACGGCGAGTGGGTCCTCGGCCCCTCGCATTCCCAACAGAGCGACGACCGGTGGCCGCACGTCGGGTCCTCCATCGAGTACAGCGTGAACGTGGGACCCCTGGTCGCAAAGGGGCAGACGGTCGTCCGCGTCTGCCGGCCGCCCCGGCAACTGGAACTGGAGGCCGAGGCCGGATGGCTCGGCACCGCGCGCATCGCGATCGAGCTCCGTCCATGGGGCGAGGACACCCTGATCATCCTCGACGAACATCCGCTGCGGGGCCCTGGCGGCCTTCTCCACAACGCGGCGCTTGACGCATTGATCCAGCTCCGCCACCGCAGCATGCTCGGCAGGCTGGCCGACGCCGTGGAGAACGACGTCCGCGAGCGGGAGAAGGCGAGCTGACCCGCGGTCGCGTGCGCGTGCCGGCGCTGACGGTGCTCCGAGGCCTCCCTGTTCGCAGCGAGGACACGAGCCTCCATGGTGGTCCCATGGACGGCAGCACCGCCGCCCCACACCGGCGATCGTCCTCCTTGTCCCCGGCGCCGGACCGCTGGTGGCTACGGTGGTCGTGTGACCGTCCAGTCGATGACGGTGTGCGATCGATCCAACACTTTCTGACGTACCGGAGGCGGTCGTGGGGGCACGGAGACGTTTGCATGAGGGCCTCGCGATCCCAGGCGAGACGCGGCCCGACGGCCTGCCCGTGGCACTTTCCGACCGACGGCGGCTGGCCGCGGTGGAGGCGACCGGGTTGCTGGACACCGGCCCCGAGGCGGCATTCGACGACCTGGCCCAGCTCGCGGCCTCGGTGACCGGCTGCGGGCGGGCATTCATCACCCTGGTCGACGAGCGTCGTTCGTTCTGGAAGTCCTGCGTCGGGGTGGACGCCGGGGAGGTGGCCGAGCGGCAGATCCCCGTCCAGGAGAGTTTCTGCCTCTTTGTGGTCGGCCGGCACGGGGAGCCGTTCGTGGTCGCGGACGCCGCTGCCGACCCCCGCACGAGCGGCCATCCCGCGGTCACCCGGATGAAGATCGGAGCCTGGGCCGGGTACCCGATCCTCGCCCCGGGCGGGGAGGTGCTGGGCAGCATGAGCGTGGTGGATGAGAATCCGCACGCCTGGCAGCCCCAGGAACTGGCCGAACTGGCCACGATCGCCCGCGCGGCCAGCAACGAGATCAACCTGCGCACCTCGCTGGCCGTTGCCCAGGACGCCCTGGAGACCGCAAGCACGCTGGCCCGCAGCCTCCAGGACAGCCTGCTGCCCCCGGTACTGCAGAAGGTCCCCGGCCTGGAGACGGCCGCCTCGTACTTGCCGGCGGCCGGTGGCAGCGCCGTGGTGGGCGACTTCTACGACCTTTTCCGGGCCAAGGGGCCTTGGTGGTGCACCGTGATGGGCGACGTGTGCGGGAAGGGCACCGAAGCGGCCAAGGTCACCGCCCTGGCCCGCTACACCCTGCGCGCCGAGGCCACCCAGCACAAGTCCCCCGCCTCAGTGCTCGATCACCTCAACTCCGCCCTCATGGAGCAGCGCAAGGGAGAGCGGTTCCTGACCGCCGTCTATGCCACTTTCCGCACCACACCCGTGGGAATCGCGGGGCGGCTGTGCACCGCTGGACACCCCCCGGCCCTGATCCGCAGGGCCAACGGCCGCATCCAGGAAGTCGGACGGTCCGGAAGCCTGCTGGGCATCCTCGCCGACGTCAGGCTGACCGACGTCCCGTTCCGGCTGGCCCCGGGCGACGCCCTGCTGCTCTACACCGACGGCGCCACCGAGGCCCGGGCCCGTCGCACCGCATCTTCCGGCGCCCGGCCGCAGTTCGGCGAGGAAGCACTGGCCGCCGCTTTCGCCGGCTGCCGAGGAATGGATGCGCGGGGCATCGTCACCCACCTCGGCGACCTCATCGCCGAGCACACGGGTGACTGGGCCAGCGACGACACCGCCCTCCTCGCCCTGCGCGTCCCCCCGCGTCCCTGACGGGGCGTGGGACAGAGCGGGCGGCCTTGCCGGTGTCCCAGCGCGCCCGATCCGGGCGCCCTATTCGACGCGGCGCGCTTTGTGCCTGCCGACGTCGAAGCACGCCCGGGTGGGCAGTTCGGTCAACCCGGTGCTCTCGCGCGCGTGCGCGACCGGACCGTGACACAGCGCCTGCAGGACCGGGGCGGGTGCGGCGTGATCCGTCAGCGTGACGGCCACGTCGAGCCGGGGGTGCGCCGGGCGTCCGGTCATGTGGGCGCCCGCCCGCCCGACGCCGGGCAGAGCGCTTGCTTCGGCGGCCACGGCGTCGCTGAGGGCGCGGCCGCGCAGTTCGACACCATCGGGCGGAGGCGTTCCGCCCAGGTGCACCGAGCCGGGACGTTGGCGGCGGAACTGGGCGAGCAGCCACAGGAGGGCCAGCACGGTCGCCAGGGTGAGGCCGGCGATGACGGCGGGCCACCACCACCAGCCCTGGTCGCTCCACCGGATCCGGTCGGCGTTGCTGAGCAGGACGTCATTGTGCGTGGTCAGCGGCCAGCCGGCGGGCGCAGCCACGTGAATCCGACGGTAGAGGTCGAGAGCCGCGGTGAGGATCAGCAGCCCGCCACCCAGCAGCACCAGGCCGCTGATGGCCAGGAGGAGGCGGTTGAGTGTGGATCGGCCGTTCATGGCGCGCTCCCGGGCGGGGTCAACGGGTGTGGTGTCGTAGGCGGACCGTCAGCCGTGGGGCATGTGCCAGAGCGAGCTGGCGGCACTGGTCCTGCAAGGCCTGGGTGAGGTCGTCGCGGACGGTCGCCGGGTCGCGGAAGCGGACGTCCGCTCGGGCGATGACGCGGCGGCGTCCGACCCGGACCCGGGCTCGGGCTATGCCCGGGACCCGCATCGCGGCGTCGCGCAGCACCAGTTCGGCTCCCCGACGGTCCAGCCAGGCCCGCAGTCCGGTACAGCCGTCGGGGGCCCGCAGCGGCAACTGCCGGCGCAGGCCTGGGGTGAGCGCGAGGACGAGCAGCCACAGGCCGAGGAGGACGGCGACGCAGGCGCCGAGCAGCAGCCACAGATCGTCGACCGGGCGGCTGGCCAACTCGTCGGCGAGGCGGGTGCGCCACGCCCCGGCGCGCTGCCCGGCACGCACGGCGATCACGTCGTACAGCACCACCCCGAAGGCGCAGGCTGCCACCAGAGCCACCACGGTGGCCGGGATGCGGCGTGCCGACCACAGGCGAGGTGACCTCGCCCCACGGCTGTCGCGCGCCGGCGACCTCGCCGCCGGAGCACGGATGCCGGGTCGGCCCGGGTCTGCGGCTCTTTCGGTCTTGGGCCGCGGTGCATGGCGGCCGGGAGGTGCGATACCGGAGGGGAGAGTCATGGGGGGCTCCTCGGTCTGTGCGTGCGTGACGATGGCTGGTTCCGTCCGGCGCCGCCGAGGCGCCGGGGGTCACTGAACGCGGTCCGGGCCGCCGACGGTCGCCAGGCGCCGGATCGTCAGCGTGACGTCGCGGACGTCCAGCCCGGTCAGTTGGGCCACCCGTTCGGCGACCTCGCGCTGCAGTTGCCGGCAGGTGACGGCGATGTCAGCGGGGTACGGAAGGTCCACCGACAACGCCAGTTGTGCCGTCCCGCCGTACGTGGTCACGCGAGCCCCCGGTACGGCCAGATCCGTGCGCGGCTGCCTCGGGCCGACGAGTCGGCGCAGCGCCGTGCCGGCGACCCGGACGGCGATGCGGGCCACGACCCGGTCGGGTATCACCGTCGCGCCACGCGCGGCAGGCGGCACGCGGCCGTGGACGTCTTCCGCAGGCTCGCCGGGGGGACGGCCGGACGAACCGGCGGCACGGGTGCTGGTGTTCACCGTGGCCGCCGGGCGGACACGTCCCGCTGCCGCCGGGTGAACACGTCGGCGTCACCCTGCAGGACGAGACCGACGCCCAACCCCACGGCGCCCAGGACCGCTACCAGGAGGAAGGCCCAGAACCCGCCGAAGAAGCCCGCGAATCCCAGTGCCATTCCGGCTGCCAGACCCACTGTCGCTGTATTCATGATTCACTCACCTGTCCCGCGCCGGCGTGTGCCGCCGCCTCGGGCGCGCTTCGTGCCGCGTGGGTGGACCCGCTGACGGCCCACTGACGGAGTTCATCGGACACGGCCCTCGCCCGGCTCGGTTTCGTCTTCCTCTTCCTCGTCGGGCAGCTTCACGTCGTCGACGACGAGGTTCACCTCGACGACCTCAAGGCCGGTCATGCGTTCCACGGCGGAGATGACGCTGACGCGGACCTCTGCTGCCACATCGGGGATGGCGTAGCCGTACTCGACGACGACGTCGAGGTCCAGCGCGGCCTGGCTCTCGCCCACCTCGACCTTCACCCCGCGGCTTACGCTTGCGGTCCCGCCGCCGGGGACGCGTTCGCGCATGGCGCCCATGGCCCGGGCCATGCCCGCACCGAGGTTGTGGATCCCGGGGACCTCGCGAGCGGCAGTTCCCGCGATCTTGGCCACGACGCCGTCGGCGATGGTGGTCTGGCCCCGCGTTTCGGGGGAGGTGTTCGCGCCGGTCGGCCCCTTGAGCATCGTCCCGGTCCCGGCGGAGCCGTCCTGTCCGGTGAAGGGACGGTCGGTGGTGTCCGTCATGGCAGTCGCCTCGATCAGTTGCTGCGGGCACCGGTACGGCGCCCGTCACAGGTTTGGACACATCCGGGAGGCAATTCGTCATGCATATTCGCGAACCGGCATCACATGCCTGAAGCCGGGCACGCGTAACACCGCAGGGAGGAGGTGCGGTCATGACGCACAGCGCCGGCACTTCCCCGCGCCGATCGGCCGCACTCGGCACGCCCCCGGGTCCCGTTCCCCCAGGCCCCGTTCCCCCGGGCCTGGCCGACGGCCTGCCGTCCGCGCCGGACGACCTGCTCGCGACCCGGGCCGGCGAAGGCGACGAGGAGGCGTTCGCGATCCTGGTGCGGCGTCACAGCCGCCCGCTGCTCGCCCTGGCCTTCCACACGCTGGGCAACCTGCAGGACGCCGAGGACGCCGTTCAGGACGCTTTCATCAGCGCCTGGCGGCGCCTGCCCGATTTCCGTCATGGCGCGGCGTTCAGGACCTGGATGTACCGCATCACCGTCAACCGCTGCCTGAACTCCCTGCGCCACCGGCCGGCCCCGGTACCGTTGAACTCGGTGGCCGAACCCGCCGCCCCCGGAATGCGGAGCTCGCCGGCGCGGGCAGCCGAACAGGACGCCCTCACCGACGCTCTGGCCGGTGCGCTCGGCGCGCTGGAACCGCAGCAGCGCATCTGCTGGATCCTGCGGGAACTGCACGGACTCCCCTACTCCCAGATCGCCCACGTCACGGGCACCACCGAGCAAACGGTCCGCGGGCGACTGTACCGAGCACGACGAACCCTGAAGGAGGCACTGGGCCCATGGCGCTAGACGACCATCCCCCCCGGCCTCCGGCGGACGGCTGCCCTCTCGACGAGGTCCGCCGTCACACCGGCGACGAAGTGCTCACCTGCGGGCGCACTCTCAGCCACGCCTGGGAGCAGGCCAGGGACACCGGTCCGCCCGTGGACCCCCACCTCGCCGAGTGCCCTTACTGCCGCGATGCCGTCGACGGCCTGGCCGCACTGGACAGGGCGACGCAGGCGCTGCGGGAGCAGGAACCACCCGGCACACAGAGCCTCGTCTCCCGCGTCATGGACATCGTCCGTGACGAGGTACTGCTGGGGCCGATGCTCCCGCTGGGCGACCCCACGCGCACTCTGCGGATCGCCGAACACACCGCGGCCGGCGTGCTGCGGAGCGCCGCGGACTCGGTACTCGGCGTCACGACCGCCAGTTGTCGCCTCACCCGGGCCGACGAGCCGACGGGCATACGCGTGAGCATCGCTCTGGCCGCCGCTCTGAACCGCCCTCTGCCCGAGACAGCGGCACTGGTGCGACACGCGGTACGGGACGCCGCCCACAACGCGCTGGGCCTGTTGGCGGCCGCGATAGACGTCACGGTGATCGACGTGCACCACGCCGCATGGTCGGCGAGCATCTCGGAGCCCGCGCAGGGCGGGCTGGAACCCGACCCATGACAGGTTGCGACCCTGCCGACATTCGCCAGAGCGCCGCTGAGGCCGCCCTCGGGGTCGACGGGGTGCTCGGCTTGCAGCCCACTCTCGCCAGCCGTCTCGCCCGAGCCGCTTCACGCCCGGTTCCGGGAGCAGCACACGAGAGGTTCGCCTCGCCGCTGTCGGGCATCCGCGTGGCGTGCGACCCGGACGGCTCGGGCTGGCAGGTGGAGATACGCTGCGTCCTCGCCGAGGGTCACCGGGCCGTGGACGTCGCCCGCACGGTCCACGACCGGACCCGGGCGTCACTCATGCCGCTCGTCACGGCCCACGGGAGCGGGGAGGCCCTCACCGTGACCGTCACCATCACCCGGATCGCACGGACACGTGCGTGATCCGGCCCCGAATGGGCCCGCGTCCATCGTGTTGCTGCGAGACGGCGTCGAGAGACTGGCTAGGGATTCGTCTCCCGCTTCCCACGCGGAGGCCCGCCAGACGGCTCCTGCGGGTCCACCCCGGTGGTTTCCGAGGCGTCCTCCGTCCCGCTGGGACGTCCCGAGGGGCCCCGTCGCCCCGTGTCCTGGATGCCCCTCTTGCCGGACTTCCCCGACCGTTCCTCGCCGCTGCGGGAGATGCCTTCCACGGGCGTGCCTTCCAGCGAGTCCTCGATGTCCTGCCGACTCGGCTCGCGGTTCTTCCCGCCCGGCGCATAGGTGTCCGGGTGGAAGGAGCGATGCGCGCTCGGGTTCTCCTCCTGACGGGTCGCGTCCACATCCTGCGACCATCCGTGCTGGTCATCGCCCTTGGACCGGCTCGGATTCGCGCCCTGCCGACCCTTACTGTGCTTCTTCTCCATGACGGCCTTCCTTCATCAACCCCCAGAGGAATGATTGACCTATCTGCAACCCTGCCCAATATTCGACACTCAAACGGGCAGGCCTGGGGCCACAGGGCCGGGGAATGCGGAAGGGGCCGGCCCCCGAAGGGTGCCGGCCCCGACCCTGATGCTTTCCGACGTCAGCCGATCGGAACGATGTTCTCGGCCTGCGGGCCCTTCTGGCCCTGCGTGACGTCGAAGCTCACCTTCTGGCCCTCCTGGAGCTCGCGGAAGCCCTGGGTGGCGATGTTCGAGTAGTGGGCGAAGACGTCAGCGCCGCCGCCGTCCTGCTCGATGAAGCCGAAGCCCTTTTCCGCGTTGAACCACTTAACGGTGCCAGTTGCCATGATGAAGCATCTCCTTCTGGAGCAGTTGCCTGAAGTCCACACTGCGCGGACTCCTGTCGCCGCAATGACCCTCCGGAAGGACCGGAAAAACAAAAATGCACCTGTGGGTCAGGTGCACATGACGTTCATGGGTACCAAAACTGCAACACATAAAAGCTAACACAGATGCTCCGCCGGCGGTGGATCACGGAGACCGAATTATTCGTGTCCTTCTCCTGTCGCTCCGGCGGCCTCACTGTGCAACGCTGACTCCCCGAGGTACATCCGACCATCGTGTGGAGACCCAGTGCGCTGCATCATCGCCGGTTACCCCTTCGACCTCACCCCCAGCGAGGTGCAGCAGGCCATGAGCGGCGTCTCCCCCGAACCCCTGGCCGGCGAGTCCGTACGTATCGGGCAGCAGTACTACCCCGTCAAGCAGGTGGGCGCCGTGATCACCCGCCAGGACCGACGGGACTTCACCGCGGCCGAGGTCACACGTGCCATGACGCGCCTCGGATTCGCCTGCCACACCGTTACCGCCGCCACCGACGTCTGACCGTCGGCGGCCCTCACCTCGGCGGGCACCCGGCGCGGGCGCCGTCGGAAGTGACGACGGAGTCCATGAGGCGGCACGCGTCATCAGGCGTCGCGCCCGGAGGCACGACCAGGAGGTCGCAGCGGCCGACCCCGTAGGACACCAGACAGATCGTGTTCGGCCGCGGGGTCGCGGCGGCCCGGTTGATGTGTATGTTCCGGCCGCCGAACCGGAACTCCTGTGGCCCCATGCGCCACATCGGACCGCTCACCGTGATGCGGCTGATGCCGGGCCAGCGTTCGTCCAGGGCCGCCAGCAGACCGGGCAGGCCCTTGCCGAGATCGTGCGTCCGCGGCCACCACACGCCGTCCAGCCAGTGCGGCCCCAGGTCGCGCCGGACCAGCCTGACCCGGACAGGCCCCTCTTCGGCCCCCGGGCGGGTGGCCTGCATGCTGCCGATGGGCACCTCAGCCACCCGTCCGTGAAGCGGCGGCGAGCCACCGCTGGAATCCGCTGTGCCGCTCCGGGGTGTGGGCGGTGTCCACCGTCAGATGCAGTCGGGTGCCACTGCCCGTGACGCCGGCGGGGTAGCTGCGTTGTTCGGTGCTCGCGAACCACGTACGCAGTACCTCGGCCACGCGTCGTGCCACTTCCGGTGAGGCGGCGGTGATACGGACCTCGGCAAGTTCGCCCTCCGGGAGCGATGCGTCGGTTCCCATGTGTGTCTCCAGTCTTCTCGCGACGGACCCGCGGCTCACCGGCCGCCTTCGCCCTCACACGCCGTTTCCTGGCCGTGGGTTTCCGGAGTAGCGGCCTGCTCGTGCTTCTTTCGCGTGATCCACGCCGCCGCGGTGGTCCGATCGAGAGGACGAAAGCCGCGGGCCAAAGCGAGTTCGGCGGCACAACCGGTCGCCCGAATCGTCGTCGCGGCCATGACGCCGCCTTCCGGCCCGGCTGGTTGGCCGGGCGCGCCTGATCCGACGACGACGCCAACGCTGATGCCAACGCACGAAATGCCTTCGGTGCCCCCACCGTACTCCTGATTACCGACGGTCAAGGTCGTTATGGCTCTGACCAGCGAGAACGGAGGCTCCACCCCGTCTGAGGCCGGTGGACCGCCCCGGCCGGCCCCATACGGGACCGTTCCTTCGACGACCACGGCCTCGACATGGCCCTCGGCTCCGTCGGCGTACTCGCGCACGAACGTCGCGGCGTCCCCCTGGGGGTGCTCGTACGCGGGACCGGACAGCTTCGCCAGCCCCTCGACGTCTCCCGCCTTGAGCCGCTGTACGTACACCTTGATGAGGGTTTCCACCTCGTCGGCCGTCTCCGCCACATCCGGGTAGTCCGATTGCCCGGCCCGGACCGTCACATCGACTCCCGGCGAATCGGCGAGCGTGTAGGGCGTCCGGAAGAACGCCGCCCAGACACCGAACGCGATGCCGGCGACGGCCACCAGGAACACCGCCCCGGCTACCGGAACGGTGCGGCGCAGTCCGAGCTTCTGTCTGATGTTGAGGTCGGCCGCACGGGCATGCGGAAGTTCCACACCTCGTGGTCGCACGCTTCCCCCCATTGCGAGACGGTCGCGGTGATCTTCACATGGAATTGGTCTGTCCGCGACGGTCCAGGCCGCATGCCTGACCTCCCAGCGCGCCCAGCGCGCCGTCAGGACGCAATGGGCCAGGGCCGTTTACGTCCATTCGTCTTCTCTTCCAAGCCGCGTGACCTGCGGCGAAAGTAGTTCCTGCCACCGGGCGTCACACCCGAGACATCCTTCACAGCTGCACCTGCAGGGCAGCTGTTTGGGCCGGGGTGTGCCTTCGCCCCCTCGAACCACCCACCGCAGGAGAAATCATGAAGCTGGGCCATGCCGTCCGTCGTACCACCGCCGCCGTGGTCGCCGTCAGCGCGATGTCCCTCGGATTGGTCGCGACCACCGCCGGAGCCGCGCACGCCGTCGCGTCGTGCAGTGGTGACGTGTCGATGTACGGCACGCTGTCCGACGGCCGGCTGACGTACACGCAGATCGAGCCGAACACCGGCGACCGCGTCAAGACGCTCATCGGCCCGAACCTCGGCTTCACGCCCAAGACGATGGCGGCCCTCAACTTCAACACGGTGCTGGTCACTTCGACCACCGGCAACCTCTACCGGGTCGACGTGCAGACGAACAACACGTCCCTCACGCTCGCGGGCGTCGTCAAGATCTGGGACGGCGGCTGGACCTTCGACAAGTTGGTCTACGACGGCGCCGGTCACCTCTACGGGACGGTCGACGGCCAGCTCCACCAATACTTGGTGTCGCAGGCCAAGCCCGCAGGGTCCGCCCACATAGGCCAGCACGTCGTGATCGACACCGGCTTCGTCCTCAAGACCCTCGCCGCCGCGGGCGACGACCGCATCATCGCCTCGACCTCGGACGGCCGACTGCTCAGCTACAAGATCAACGGCGTGAACGACTGGGACAGCTCGGTCCTGAAGCCGAGCGGCTGGTCGGCGGTGGACTCGCTCTCCTCGCCGGGCGGCGGCCTCTACTACGGCCGTACCAACGGCGGCATGTACTGGTACCACGACTCGGACCCGACCGACGGTGACGGCAGCGACATCGCGTACCACTCCGACGACCCGGTGGACGCGTCCGGCTGGACGCAGAGCCTGCTGTCGGCCTACGCGAACAACTGCGCCTACGTGGCGCCGGCGCCGCCCAAGTCCGTCCAGGGCGGCACCATCTACCGCAACGAGGTCATCGCCCGGGCCAAGGACTGGTACAACCGCAACATCCAGTACAGCCAGAGCGCCTACGCCACCGACGTCGACGGCGACCACTCCTACCGCACCGACTGCTCCGGCTTCGTCTCCATGACCTGGCACCTCACCACCTCGCTCACGACCGAGACCCTCCCCAGCGTGAGCACGCAGATCAACAAGGCCGACCTCAGGCCCGGTGACGCGCTGAACGACTACTCCGACCACGCCGTCCTCTTCGCGGGCTGGAAGAACCAGGACGCGGGCACCTTCTACTACTACGCCGAGGGCAGCACGGCCACGGACATGAACTACTCGACCGCGAACGTCTACAGCGGCGACATCGGCGGCCACCCGGCCTCGTCGTACGTCGCCCTGCGGTACAAGAAGATCGCCTGACGCCCCACCCGACGCCTCGAAGGCCCCGCCGATCCCCGCGGGGCCTTCGAGGCGTCCTCGACCCGGAGCTCCGAGCGCTTCAAGCGCCTGCGTGCGAAGGGGCGGCAGGCCTACACTCGGAAGATGACCTTGGAATGGGAACAGGTAATCGTTCACTCGGTGAATCCGGCGGCCTTGGGGCAGTGGTGGGCCGAGGCTCTCGGCTGGGTCGTGGTCCACTCCTCCGACGACGAGTTCGAGATCCGGCCGGAGCCGGATCGCATGCCAGGGTTGGACTTCGTCCGGATCAACGAGCTCAAGCAGGGCAAGAGCCGGCTGCATCTCGACTTCAGGCCCGATGACCAGGACGCCGAGGTGGCCCGTCTCGAGGCCCATGGCGCCAAGCGTGTCGACATCGGCCAGGGTGACCAGTCGTCGTGGGTCGTCATGGCGGACCCCGAGGGCAACGAGTTCTGTGTCCTCGGCAACCGACGTCAGTGAGAACCCCCGCGCCTGACACCGATCCACTCAGGCGGACCGTGGCGGCCGACTCCCACCAGCCGTAAAGGGCGGCGCCCCTTCGCTTCGAAGGAGCGCCGCCCTGTGCACGGGCCGCAGCGAGTGGCTGTCGGTGGCGGGCGGCCTACTGCCAGCCGGCGTCCGCCGGGGTGACCTGCCAGCCGGCGTCGGCGACGAGGACGGAGGAGGACGGAACCGCGTCGGCCGTGGACCGGGGCGTGACCACCGGGGCGGCGAGAGCCGCGGCGACGACGAGAGAGCAGACCGCGGCGACCTTGGCGAATCGGTTGCGAAGCATGCCTGTGTCCGTTCCTTCCGGAGGAGAGATGCGATGTCCGGCCCGCCCTCGCGTCCCGCGGTGACGCTCGGCCCGGCCGGTGACCAATAGGTTCGTCGCAGCTCAAGCCTGTGGAAAGGCTTCGGGGATGGACGGAAAGGGCCTTGGACTGATGCGTCCACACGGGCCGGTTCAGTCCACCGTCTCGGGCAGGAAGGCCAGCGGCATCAGCGGCACCCCCGCGCCGGTCAAGCGCGCCGTGGCCAACTGCGGCACGTCGCGCAGCAGTCGGCGGCAGACCCGAAGGGCCCGTTCCTCCGCCTCGTCGAGCCCACCGGCCAGCAGATAGAAGCCGAGTGTGAGTTCGGAGGGAGGGGTCGGGTGCACGGCGACGTGCTCGACGCGGTCACGGGGGACGATCGCCGATCGCACCAACGCCTTGACGTTCTGCGGCAGCTCCTCGTCGGAGGGGAGTGCCAGATGTGCATGGACCAGGTACATGCGCTCCAGAGTCTCAACCGAAATCGTGAGCAAGTCCGTTTGAACACTGGACCGTTGGGGCCCTGGCCGGTTCCGTCCTGCCTCCGTGACGATCCCCCGTCGCTCTGCGAAGATCGCCGTCGAACAGGGGATGCCGTACGCAGGAAAACCAGGGGGAACCAGATGCTGACCGCTCTCGGACTCGATTCCGTCGCGGAGACGGTGTACCGCGCCATGCTCAGAGACCCGAACGCCGGTGTCGCGGGCCTCGCCCACGCCGTGGGGCTCTCCGTGGAAGAGGTGGGCGAGGCCCTCGACACCCTGAGCGAGCTGGCCCTGGTACGCCCTGCCGCCGGGGACGCGGGCCGCCTCCGGGCCGTCTCACCGGACGTCGGCATGGAGGTCCTGATGGGCCGCCAGCAGGCCCAGCTGGCGGCCCAGCAGCAGCGCCTCGAAGCCTCGCGGGCCGCCGCGGCCCAGCTCATCTCCGAGTACGCCGAGCTCCGTCCCGCCACCAGCCATCCCGGGGTGGAGCATCTGGTGGGCCTCGACCGGATACGCGACCGGCTGACCGTGCTCACCCGCGAGGTACGCGAGGAATTCCTGACCTTCGCCCCTGGCGGTCCGCAGACCGCGGAGAACATGGCCGCCTCGCGGCCGCTCAACGAGGATCTGCTCGACCGCGGGGTGCGCATGCGCACGATCTACCTCGACAGCGTCCGCACCCACCGGCCCACCGTCGAGCACGCCACCTGGCTGGCCGGACTGGGCGGCCGGATCCGCACAGCCCCGTCCCTGCCGACCCGGATGATCATCATGGACCGGCTGACCGCCATGATCCCGGTCAGCAGCGACGACACCGCCGCGGGCGCCGTCCTGCTGACCGGCCAGGGCACGCTCACCGCGCTGTGCGCGCTCTTCGAGACCACCTGGGAGGCCGCCCAGCCGCTCGGCGAGATCGCGCCCACCGACCCGCACGGGCTCACCGGCCAGCAGGCGACCACCCTCCGGCTCCTGGCCGAGGGCCACACCGACGAGGCGATCGCCAAGCGGCTCGGGGTGTCACACCGCACGGCCCGGCGGATCGCCTCCGAGCTGATGGACCGCCTCGACGCACGCAGCCGTTTCGAGGCCGGCGTGCGCGCCGTGCAGCGGGGCTGGCTACCGGCCAGGTTCTGAGGCCCAGGCCGCAGGCACCGGCCTGGTGGGCCTTTGCGGCGCGTCGGCCCCAAGACCACGGCGGACGGCGTGGGGGGTGGCTACGCTCGTGATGTTGTCCGCGGCCACCACCGCGGGCACGGCCCGAGGGCCCCGATGGCGACACGGGGCCCTTCTCCATGTCCGGGCGGCCCCGGCCAGGGGGCATCGTGAAACACAGGCCGGGGCCGCCGCTCAGGGGGCGATTGCGGCCGGCGGAACCGCTTCGGGAGCCCGCCCGGCCCCGTGCACCATCACCACACCCGACCGGGCGGGCGGCTCCGGAGGGTCGCCTAGCCTCCCAGGCCCTACCGAAACCCCGGGGGGCGAAACCCTTACGACGCAAGGCCTGCCCGCTCCGGAGCGATACACGCCAGGCGGTCCCCGGGAATTCCCCGCCGATTGGCGACGCGAAAAACGGAGGTCCCCGTCCGAGGGGGGTTACGTTCTACCCCCGGTGGGCCTGACCCCGGGTGGAGGAGAGCTCTTCCGAAGCGTATGCGCGGATGGTGCTCTGGATGTGTCACCGCCCCGGCCACCAGGGCCGGAGCACATCCGCCTAGGGACGCACGCTTGCCGCGCAGGGGTTTCGGCGCCACCGGAATTCCCGAGGAACGCTCCCTCAGGTGCGATCGATTTCACCGACACTTCCGTATCGGAATTCGGGCCCCGCCTGAGATGAGCGACACATCGCTGACGTTTCGCAAGGCATTCGGCGGCGCCACCGTCACTCCTGCATCCCCACCCCCTTTCGGAGATCATTGTGCAGAATCCCGCTTCTTCCCCCGACCGTAAGATCATTCTGGTGACCGGTGCCTCGAGCGCATCGGAGAGGCCACCGCCCGGCACCTGGCCGCCGCCGGGCACCAGGTCGTCCTGGGTGCACGGCGCGTGGACCGCCTCCACCAGCTGGTCGACGAGCTCACCAAGGCCGGCCACCACGCCGAGTACGCGCAGCTGGACGTCACCGACCTCGACAGCGTCAAGGCTTTCGCCGACGCCGCGCTCGCCCGCCACGGACGCATCGACGTCCTGGTCAACAACGCCGGCGTGATGCCGCTCTCCTTCATCGAGGAGCTGCGCGTCGACGACTGGAACCGCACCATCGACGTGAATCTGCGCGGCGTGCTGCACGGCATTGCGGCCGTCCTCCCGAGCATGCGCGAGCGTCGGTCCGGGCACATCGTGAACGTCGCCTCCACCGCCGCCCACCGGGTCGACCCGACCGGGGTCGTCCACTGCGCGTCCAAGTTCGCCGTGCGCGCCGTGTCCGACGGCCTGCGGCAGGAAAGCGCGGACCTCCGCGTCACGGTCGTCAGCCCGGGCCTGACCCACACCGAGCTCACCCACTCAGGTGGCAACGCTGACGTGCAGGGCGCGCTGCGAGCGGCACTCGACGCCGTCGGCGTCGACGCCTCGGCCATCGCCGAAGCGATCGGCTACGCGATCGCACAGCCCGCCGACGTCAACGTCAGCGAGGTCATCGTCCAGGGCACGGCCCAGGCCTGACGACCCACCACCCGGCGTCCTCTTCAGGCTGCTCCCCGCCTGGGACGACTCGAATGCGCCGAAAGCCCGCACGTACGTCTGCTCGACCAGGCCCTCCGCTGCGGCGCGGTCATCGGTCAGGTGGATCGCCGCGGCGTACAGCCGGTCGAGAAACGGCATGGCTTCGCGATCGAACCGGGCGACGACGTCGGACGGGTGCGCCGCGTCGGTGCCGTCAAGGGCGCGGGGACGGCGGGTGGCCGCGGGAGGCCTGGTGCGGGAGGGGGCCTGGCTCATGGCTGCCTCCCGGAGGCGGACGGAGTCGTGAGCCGCCGATGACGGCCTCCGCCGTGGATGTGTCGCATAGCCGCTGATCACCTTTCTGAAGCCCCGCCCCGGCTCAGGTGGCCAGGGCCTTGACACATCCAGGGCACCATCCGCGCTGAAGGCCGGGAAGCCCACTGCTCACCCCACGGTCGGCTCCACCGGGGGTACAGCAGACCCCCCGACCACACGGGACGCCCCCCGGCGGCGGGGTGACGGAGCGGTCTTCGCTCTCGTCTTTCGGTGGCGGCCGCGTTCAGCCGAAAGTCGTAGCGACGCCCCAAGAGGTCCGACTTCCGCCCGAAGCGGACGGTCATCGGCTCTTCATAGCCTTCCTGGCATGAGCTCCGGCTCGTGCACCGCATCCGCGGGCGGCCTCGCCCGGGCTGCAGGGCCGGGCCGAGCGCCCGGACCAGCGGGGGCTCGAACCTCACCCACATGCGGCGATGCCCTGAGCCTTCCCGGTCGCAGGGCACCGGCCTGACTGTGACACCTCCGAAGGGCACCCCATGCACTGCGTTCCACCGATCGGTTCCGCCGTCCGTACCGCCGACCCACTCCGTACGCTGCCCGGCCACCGGACCGGGCCCGAGCTGCGGGTGGACCTGACGGCGGTCGCCGCGAACACCCGGGTCTTCGCGGCGCGCGCCGCCCGCGTGATGGCCGTGGTCAAGGCCGGCGGCTTTGGACACGGCGCGGCGGAGGCCGCTTCCGCCGCCCTGGGCGCGGGGGCGACCTCGCTCGGCGTGACGTCCGTCGAGGAGGCACTGCACCTCAGGCGCGCGGGATTGCGGGTGCCGATCCTGAGCTGGCTCAATCCGGTCGACGCCGCCTTCGAGGAGGCGCTGCGGGCGGGTGTCTCACTGGCCGTTCCCGGGCACGAACACCTGGCCGCCGTGACCCGTGCCGCGTCCCGGACGGGCCGGACCGCCGAGGTCCACCTCCAGGTGGACACCGGGATGGCCCGCGAGGGTGCCGACCCCCGGGAATGGGCCGACCTGTGCCGTCTTGCCCGGAACGCGGAGCGTGCGGGCCTGGTCCGGGTGGTCGGCGTCATGAGTCACCTGGGCTGCGCGGACACCCCGGGCGACCCGTGCACCGACCAGGCCCTCGAACTGTTCCGGGCTGCGACGGTCACCGCGGCGGAGGCCGGTCTGCGGCCGGCCCTCCGGCACGTGGCCGCCACCTCGGCGACCCTCACCGATCCGCGGACCCGGTTCGACCTGAGCCGTGTCGGCGCCGGGCTCTTCGGCATCGATCCGACGCGGACGACCCCGCTGCGGCCCGCGCTGACGCTGACCGCCCCCGTGGTCTCCGTCCGCACGGTCACCGCCGGGACCCGGGCCGGCTACGGGCACACATGGAGCGCCCGCCGCGGCACCCACCTGGCACTGGTGGCGGTCGGATACGCCGACGGGCTTCCCCGCGCCGCTTCCGGCCGGGCCGAAGTGCTCCTCGCCGGGCGCCGCCGCCCCGTTGTGGGCCGGATCTCCATGGATCAGATCATCGTCGACACCGGCGAGCACCCGGCCGCCCCCGGCGACGTCGCCACCGTCTTCGGCGCCGGTGACCAGGGCGAGCCCACCCTCCGGGAGTGGGCCCGCTGGTCCGGCATCATCGAGCACGAGATCGTGACCGGCCTGGGCGCGCGACTGCGCCGCACGGTGCAGCAGCCGGCGGTGGCCGCATGATCCCCGCGTCCGAGGCCCGGCGCGTCCGGGTCGCCGTGATCGGCGGCGGCCGCAGCGACGAGCACGAGGTGTCCCTGGCCTCCGCCGCGTCCGTCGGCGCGGCACTCGATCCCACCGCCTACGACGTGCTGTCGCTCACCATCGGGCGGGACGGTGTGTGGCGGGACGGCGCCGGGCACCCGCTGGCGGGCACGCCCGCGGCGAGCCTGTCCGCGGCCCTGACCCTGCTCGCCGGCTGCGACGTGGTGTTCCCCGCGATGCACGGCCCGCAGGGCGAGGACGGCACGCTCGCCGCCCTGCTCGACCTCGCGGACCTGCCGTACGTCGGCGCCGGTGTGCGGGGCGGCGCCCTCGCCATGGACAAGTGGGCGACCAAGCTGGTGGCCGAAGCCGTCGGCATCGCCGTCGCACCGGGCTTCCTGGTCACCACCGGCGACGCCGACCAGGTGCGCTTCCACGGCCCGGTCGTCGTCAAGCCCGTCGCCGCGGGGTCCAGTCACGGCGTGGCCCTCGTCACCGAGGCGGCGGAGCTCGCCCCGGCCATCGCCGCGGCGCTCCGGATCGACGACCGGGTCCTGGTCGAGGACCTCGTGAGCGGACGCGAGGTCGACCTCGCCGTGCTGCAGCGCGCGGACGGCCGTCTGACGGTCGGACCACCGCTGGAGATCCTGCTGGACGACGGCCGCCTCTTCGACACGGAACAGAAGTACGACGGCGGAGCCCGGTTCCGCATACCCGCCGCCCTGTCCGCCGACGAGCTGGACCGGCTCACCGAGGCGTCCCTCGCCCTGTTCACCGCGCTGGGCTGCCGCGGAGTGGCCCGCTGCGACTTCTTCCTCACCCCCGACGGTCCCGTGCTGAACGAGGTCAACACCATGCCCGGCATGACCGCCCAGTCCCAGGTCCCCAAAATGTTCACGCACCAGGGCCTGGGCTACCCCGCACTGCTCGACGAACTGGTCCGCGGGGCGCTCGCCGCACCTGACCCGTCCTCCCCGGCGCAGGTGCGGCCGTGACCGGGCAGCACCGCCTCACCACCGACCAGGGTCCCGGCGCCGCCGCGATCCACCACGAGAGCAACGGAGGGCACCACCGCATGCACCACCTGCTGCGCACCGCCCGTGTCTACGCCCAGACCGTCTTCGACGTCGTCGTCCTGGGCACGGGAACGGACGACATCCACACGAAGCCGGAGCGCACACCGCCCCCGCCCCCGGCGCCGGACGCGGCCACACCGATGGTGCGCGCGGATGGATCCGGGTCTTCCGGGGCGTATCGGTGACACTGGAGGCGACACCCGGAGCGGTTTCCGCTCGGCAGGCGAGCGGAAGTGGAGACGACGAGAACGTGGGCACCACAGCGGACGGCGTCTTCGAACGGGCGGTGCGGGGCATCGGGTGGCTGGCGGCCACCGGGGCCCTGCTGGTCCTGGGCATCCTGGACGTGAGCCTGAACCAGGCCCATCCGTACACCGTCCTCCTGGCGATCGTGGTCGCGCTGGTGACGCCGCGGCTGGCCGCCGTCCCCTTGGGTACGGGCGCGCTGTGGCTGGGGGCGCTCGTGCTGCTGGCGACGCTCACCACTCCGCCGGCCGACTACAGCACCGTGCCGTTCGGGTTCACCGCCGCCGCCGTGACCATCCTGGTCATCGGGGTGACCGCATGGCGGGCCGAGCCCAGACGCGCCTCCTTCGCGGTCATGCTCCTGCTGGCGGGGCTGGTGCTCGAACCCCTGAAGTCCCACCAGCGCATCGCCCTGGCCCTGGCCCTGGCCCTGGCGCTCGGCGGCGTGATCGCCGCCGCGACGGGCCTGTCCGTACGGATGCTCCAGACCAACCGCCAGCGCCAGGTGACCGCCGCCCAGCTGGCCCAGCGGACGGGCATCGCGTCGGACCTCCACGACTACGTCGCCCATCACGTGACCGGCATGGTCGTGCTCGCCCAGGCCGCGCAGACCGTGGCGGCGAGCAAGCCGCAGGCCGTGCTTCCCGCCCTGGAACGCATCGAGGCGGCCGGCGACGAGGCCATGACGGCCATCCGCCGCATGGTCACCCTGCTGCGCGAGCCCGACGCCCAGGCCCGGCTGTCACCACCGGGCACGATCGCCGACATCGCCTCCCTCGCGGGACACTTCACCTCCGAGACCGGTCCTGACGTGAGGCTGCGCATCGAGGGCGACTTCGACGACATCGCCATCGACGTCCAGTCGGCGGTGCACCGGGTGGTCATGGAGGCCCTCACCAACGTGCGCAAGCACGCGGACGCGGTCCGCACCCTCGACATCCAGGTGCGCCGCCAGGACCGGCCCGACGTGGTGACCGTCGAGGTCACCAACGACGGCCGCAGCCGTGGCGGCCACCACCCCGACGGCGGCTACGGCCTGGCCGGCCTGCACGAGCGCGCCGCGGCACTCGGCGGTTCCCTGACCGCCGGCCCCCGGCTCCCGGAGGGCTGGAGCGTGCAGGCCCGGATCCCCACCGGGGGCGCACGATGACCATCCGTGTGCTGCTGGCGGACGACCAGGCCATGGTCCGCACCGGGTTCTCCCTCATCCTCGGCGCGGAGGACGACATCGAGGTCGTGGGAGAGGCGAAGGACGGCGTCCAGGCCCTGGAGATGGCCCGCACGCTCAACCCCGACGTCGTCCTGATGGACATCCGCATGCCGCGCATGGACGGCCTCCAGGCCCTCCGCGAACTCAACCGCCCCGGAGCCGGCGACGCCCCCAGGATCGTGGTCGTCACCACCTTCGACGACGACGAGTACGTCTACCGGGCACTGGACAACGGAGCCTCCGGATTCCTCCTCAAGGACTCCGGCCCGGCGCTCCTGACCGAGGCGGTGCGCGCGGCGTACTCCGGGGAAGCCCTGGTCAGCCCCGCGATCACGATCCGGCTGCTGCGCGGCATCAAGCCGCCCCGACCCACCGCGCCGGAGGCCTCCGACCTGTCCTCCCGCGAGACGGACGTCGTCCGGCTGGTGGCCGAGGGCAAGACCAACGCGGAGATCGCGGCCGAACTCTTCGTGTCCCTGGGAACGGTCAAGACCCACCTGGGCAACGTCCAGACGAAGCTCTCCGCCCGCAACCGCGTCGAGATCGCCCTGTGGGCCTGGCGCACGGGCCTCGCCGGCGGGTAGGGCCCGACCGGGGTGGCGTGTGCTGCGGCGCCCCGCCGGTCTGCGCACCGCCGCGGTCGCAGTCCTGGTCGTCCGGCTCCGTGCACGACCGGTCGGGGCGAACGGTCATCCGCTCGGTGTTCGTTCAGAGCGGGGGCAGGCCGTCCTCATAGCCCTCGACCACGTAGTGCCGCAGTCGGCGTCAGACCGCCGCCAGGGCCTGTGTCGGGGGCAGGCGCGAGGCGCGCAGGGCGGGGTAGACGCCGGCGGCGGCGCCCACGGCGATCGCGCCGGCCATGCCGGTGGCGAGGGCGAGGGGCGGCAGGACGGGCGGCCAGGACTGGGAGATCGCGTATGCCGCGGTGCCGGCCGCTCCGAGCAGGGTGCCGCTGAGCCCGCCCAGCACGGACAGCATGACCGACTCCGTCAGGAACTGCCCCCGGATCTGGCGGCGGTTCGCGCCGAGGGCGCGGCGCAGACCGATCTCGCGGCGTCGTTCCAGGACGGAGACGAACATGGTGTTGGCCACGCCGATGCCGCCGACCAGGAGAGCGACACCCGCGAGACCCAGGAAGAGGGCGGAGAAGGCGTGCTCGGTGGCGCGCTTGGCGGCCAGGGCGTCCGAGGGCCGGCTGACCTGGACCAGTCCGGGCAGTTCGGGGTTGACGGAGTCGGGCAGGACCGCACGTACCGCCTCGATCCGCGACTCGCGTGCCTTCACGTAGACCACCGTGGGATGCCCGTCGAAGGCCAGGACGTCGCGCGCCGCGTCCCAGCCGACCAGGACGGAACTCTCCAGATCGGGGGTGAGCGGCATCGGGTCGAGGATGCCGATCACCGTGAACCGGTGCTCGCCGATGGTCACCAGCGGCTCCCGTCCCGGGAGGACCCGGTCGATCCCGAGCCGCGACGCGGCGCGCGTGCCGAGGACGGCTGTCGGGAAGCGCTCGGTGGCCCGGCCGAGGAAGTGGCCCGCGCGTACGGTGCCGCCGACGGTGGTCAGCAGGTTGGTCCTGGCGGCGAGGACGGTGATCCCGATGGAGTCGTTGGGGTCGGACAGGTCGGAACGCCGCACGGTAGCGTGGGTGTTGGCGACGGCGGTGGCGCTGGTCACCGGGCCGATGCGGGCCGCCATCGCGTCCGCCGCTTCCGGCAGCCGGGCCTTCTGGTCGGCGTCGGGCTGGGGCTGGGCGCGCAGCATGTTGGTGCCGAGCGCGGACAGTTCCTCCATGAGCGCCCGCTGGCTGGACGCCGGGATGCCGGTGACGACGACGAGCGTGGCGATGCCGATGGCGATGCCCAGGGCGGACAGCGCGGCGCGGGTCCTGCGGGTGCGCAGGCCCAGCAGTCCCAGCCGCAGGACGTCGAGGGGGGACAGCCGGATCGGTCGGTTCATGCCGGGCTCCCGGCGGTCGTGCGGGTGGCGGTGTCCGAGGCGACGCGGCCGTCGCGCATCTCGATGCGGCGCGGCATGCGGGCGGCGATGTCGCGGTCGTGGGTGATGACGGCGATGGTGGTGCCTTCCTGGTTCAGTCGCGTGAGCAGGTCGAGGACGGCCTGGCCGTTGGCGCTGTCCAGGGCTCCGGTCGGTTCGTCCGCGAGGACGAGGGCAGGTTCGTTGACCAGTGCGCGGGCGATGGCGACCCGTTGGCGTTCGCCGCCGGACAGTTGCTGGGGCAGGTGGCGGGTGCGGTGCGCCAGGCCGACCCGGGCCAGCGCCTCCTCGGCGCGGGGGCGGCGCAGCCGGGACGGCACGCCGGCGTAGAGCAGGCCGGTGGCGACGTTCTCGGTCGCGTCGAGGCCGTCGGTGAGGTGGAAGTGCTGGAAGACGAAGCCCAGCAGCCGTGCGCGCAGCGCGGACAGCCGCCGGTCGGACAGGCCGGCGGCGGCGTGGCCGGCGATCTCGACCGTGCCGCTCGTGGGCTGGTCGAGGGTGCCCATGATGTGCAGGAGTGTGGACTTCCCGGAGCCGGAGGGGCCCACGATGGCCAGGAGTTCCCCCTCCTCGACGGTGAGGGTGACCCCGTCCAGGGCCGTGACGTCGCCCGGGTAGGTCTTGGTCACCTCGTGCACGACGAGGGCGAGGGCGGGTTGCCCGGAGCTCATGAGGAGGTCACCACCGTCATGCCCTCGCTGACCCCCGTGCCGCGCACCTCGACCAGGCCGTCGGCGAACACGCCCGTCTCCACGGCGATCAGGGAGGAGTCGGGCCGCTGCAGGGCGTAACCGCCTTCGCTGAGTGCGAGGAGCGCGGTGACGGGGACGGCCAGGACGCCCTTGCGGTCGGTCGCGGTGAAGCGGACCTGGACGGAGGCGGAGTCCAGGGCCTTCACGTCCGTCGCCCGCTGGGGGGTGATGGTGACGGCGACCGTGGGCGGGCCGGTCTGGGCCGTCTGCTCCTCGCCGGAGCCGCCCTGGACGGCACGGGCGACGGTGGTGATCCTGCCGGGGATCTCGCGGCTGTCGGGCAGCGTGATCGTCACGCTCTGCCCGGTCCGGAGTGCGCCGACCTCGGTCGCGTCCACGCTGACCGCCACCGACTTCGCGGTGGTGGTGTACGTCAGCAGTTCCCCGGCGACCGGGTCTCCGAGGGCGGCGGTGACGGTGTTGACGCGCGCCCTACCCGGCAGGACCAGCGCTTGGCCGGGCTTCAGGGTGCCGGTCGCCGTCTGGCCGGTGTCGTGCTGCCAGCGTCGGAGGGCGGCGCTGAGAGCGGGGGTGAACTCGGAGCCGCCGGTCGTGAGACGGGAGGGGCCGCGGTCGGTGGTGTACCCGATGTCGTAGCCGAGGGCCCGCAGGTTGTCAGCCAGCACCGTGACGTCGTGGCCGTGCAGCCCGGGCTTGTCCAGTGCGCGGAAGAAGGGGGTGTCGCCGAAGAAGACGGTGACGGGCCGGTCGTCCACCCAGTACAGGGGTTTGCCGCGCGCGGCTGTCGTGCCCGGGACAGGCAGTTTGGTGATCACTCCGGTGCCGTTGCCCTTGAGCGTCCGGAGCGGGCCGTAGCCGAGGGTGCCGGGCAGGGTCCGGTCGGTGGAGAGGTCGGTCCTGACGACCTTGACGGTGTGGAGCGGGATCGGGCGTTCCGGCGCGGTCTGCGGGCTGCCGTGCCGCGCGCTCCAGGCCGCGGTGGCCCCTCCCGCGCCACCGGCGGTCAGGAGGACGGCCAGGGCCACGGTGAGCCGGCGCCGGCGCCGTCTGGGGAGGCGGTGGTCAGCGGTCCTTGCCACCGAAGGCCTCCATCGTGCAGCTCTTGTCGACCTTGGTCTGCTCGGTCTCGCTCATCGTGGTCTGGCCGTCGTAGGTCCAGCCGGAGTTGTCGGGCAGCGCGACGACCTTGAGCCCGTGGGAGTTCAGGCACGTGACGTAGGCGCGGTAGTCGTCGTCGTAGTGCGGGTTCCTGTCGCGGTCCAGTTCGGGGGGCTGCAGGGGGAGTTTCCCGGCACAGGTCTTCTGCGCGGCCCGGGCGGTGGGGCTGTTGTCGTTCTGGTCGATCGAGTAGGGGCCACGGGAAAGGATCATCTTGTGCCCGTGGTCCTTCAGGCAGGTGGCGTACGCGTTCCAGTAGCGGTCGCGTTCGGCGTCGGAGCTGTCCAGGCGCAGTTGCGGACGGCCTTCCTCGGCGCTTCGTGAGGGCGCGGCACCGGACGCCGTGGCGGACGGCGAGCCCGTCGCCAGGGACGCGACGTCGCGCTTCCCGGACTCGGCGTCGGTGTGCCCGGCGGACCCGCCGCACCCCGCGAGGAGGGTGGCGCACGCGAGCGCGGCGGCCGCGCCGAGGCAGCGGTGAGGGAGACGTGAGTGGGTCATGCCGCTGGATCGTGGCCGACGAATGTCAGCATCCTGTCAGGAAGTGTTCGTGATCCGGTGGCCCCGGTGCGGACGCCGCCCGGGGCGCCCGAATGCGCCACTTGGCCTACTTATACTCCCGGTCATGAGCGCCCACATATTGGTTGCCGAGGACGACGAGAAACAGGCGGAGCTGCTGCGGGTGTACCTCGAACACGAAGGGCACTCCGTGACCGTCGTCCACGACGGGCGCGCCGCTCTGGAGGAACTGCGCCGCAATCCCCCGCAGCTCCTCGTGCTGGACGTGATGATGCCGAGGGTCGACGGGCTGGACGTCTGCCGCATCCTGCGCCGCGAGTCCGACCTGCCGGTCCTGATGGTCACCGCCCGCTGCACCGAGGACGACCTGCTGCTCGGCCTCGACCTGGGCGCCGACGACTACATGGCCAAGCCGTACAGTCCGCGGGAGCTCACCGCCCGGGTGCGCACCCTGCTGCGCCGTGCCCGCCCCGCCGCGCCCCGCGTCCCCGAACCGGAACCCGAACCGGAACCCGAACCCGAACCCGATCCGGTGCTGACCGTCGCCGGTCTGAGCATCGACCCGTCCCGGCACCAGGTCACCTGCGACGGCGCCCCCGTGGACTGCACGCCCGGGGAGTTCCGGCTGCTGGAGACGCTCGCCGCCCAGCCGGGCCGGGTCTTCACCCGGGAGCAGATCCTCGGGCACCTGCACGGCACGGGGCGCTACTTCACCGTACGGACGGTGGACACGCACGTCATGAACCTGCGCCGGAAGATCGAATCCGATCCCGCCCGGCCTGTGCGCCTGCTGACCGTCTACGGTGTCGGCTACGTCCTGTCCGACAGCGCGTGAACGCCCGCTTCCACCGCAGCCTGGTCGTGCGGCTGCTCGCGCTGTCGGTCCTGATCTCCGTGTGCTCGATCGCGGCCACCGCCTGGCTCGCGGTCCGCACGACCGCCCGGGCGATCCGGCAGGAGCAGGGCCAGGCCATCTCCGACGACTCCCGGATCTACGAGGCGCTCGTGGCCAGGGCCGCCACGCACGCCGACTGGCAAGGTGTGCAGGCGCTGGTGGACCGCCTCGCCGGGGAGACGGGACACCGCGTCGTCCTCACCACCCAGGACCGCCGGCCGATCGCCGACTCCGACTCCGACTCCGACTCCGGCCGGAGGGCCCCGTTGCCCGACCGGGCGTCGGCGACGGTGGACGCGCTGTCCGTCGACGCCGGCATCTCGGGCTCACGTGGCAGCGACCGCATCGACTCCCGCGCGGTCGGCCCGTTCCGCCTGACACCGGCGGAGCGCACGGAACTGACCGCCCTCGCGCAACGCCGGGTCAACTGCTTCGACCGGATCCCGGGCATTCGCGCCACCATCGCCACGGCCCCCAACGGACGACCCCGCGTGGACGCGCCGGGCTACACCGGAAGCAGGTGCGCCAACGACGCCCTGGACCGCCCCACCCGTACCGAGGCCCGTGCGCTCGCCCAGCTCGACACCCTGGTCGGCACCTGTCTGAGCCGCCGCGGCAGCGGTCCGGTACGGCTCGCGCCGGACCTGACCTGGACGGGCACGGGAAGCCGTACCCCTGTGCACGATCAGCTGGTCCCCTCGTGCCTGGACAGCGCCCGCCGCGAGCAGCTCGCCTCGTACGTCGCCCCGGCCGCGCTCCTGTTCATCGGCTCCCCGGACCAGGCCGCCGCCGTCTCACCGTTCGACCTGTCCGCACCCAACCGCCTCCGCATGGCCGCGGTCGTCGGCAGCGTGCTGCTGCTCACCGTCGCCGTCACCGTCGGCCTGGGCCTCCGGCTGGTCAGGCCGCTGCGGGCCCTCACGACGGCCGCCCACCGCATGAAGGCGGGTGACCTCGCCGCTCGCGTCCAGGTGACCGGCAAGGACGAGATCGGCCGGCTCGCCGAGGTGTTCAACGAGATGTCCGGGCACCGCGCCGAGCTGGAACGGCTGCGCACCGAGATGGTCGGTGACATCGCCCATGAGCTCCGCACCCCGCTGAGCAACATCCGCGGCTGGCTCGAAGCCGCCGACGACGGCGTCGTCCCGGCCGACCGCGCCCTCGTCGGCTCGCTCCTCGAAGAGGCGTTGCTGCTCCAGCACGTCGTGGACGACCTCCGGGACCTCGCCGCCGCCGACGCCGGAGCGTTGCGGCTCCACAAGGTGCCGTGCGACGTCGCCGAACTCCTCCAGCAGGTCGTCACCGCCCACCGCGGACGCGCCGACCACGCCGGCGTCGGCCTCTGCGCCGAGGACGGCGTCGGCCTCGGCACCGTCGACGCCGACCCGGTCCGCCTCCGTCAGGCTGTGGCGAACCTCGTCTCCAACGCCGTCCGCCACACCCCGTCGGGCGGCACGGTCACGATCCGGGCGCACCGGGACGACGACACGGTCGTCATCGCCGTGACCGACACCGGCGGCGGGATCCGGCCCGAGGATCTGCCCCGGGTCTTCGACCGCTTCTGGCGTGCCGAGAAGTCCCGCAACCGCGGTACGGGCGGCAGCGGTCTCGGTCTTGCCATCGTGCGCAACCTCGCGCACGCGCACGGGGGTTCCGTCACCGCCGAGAGCACCTACGGCGAGGGCTCGCTGTTCACGCTGCGTCTGCCGGCCGGAGGTGGGCGTCGGCGCTAGGCCGTGCGGGCCCGGTTGCCTCCGGACCGGGCGGAGCCGGACCGCACCTTCACGTGCCGTTCGCCGCCAGGGCCTCGACACCCGCGCGCAGGAAGGTCATGGCCGCGACGACGTCGTCACGTGTCGGCGTGGGGCCGAGGGAGGAGCACAGCGCGGCCGCCGCGGCGGCCGTCATGCGGGCGTCCCTCTCGTCGGGAGGCGTGTCCATGTCCTCGACCAGGCGACGTGCCCCGGTCTCGACGATCTCGGCCATGCGCGCCTTGTGAGGGCCCAGGAGCTGGGGGTTGAGCGCGAGCATGCGCTCGGTGAGTGCGCTCAGTTCCTGCGGGTGGTCCAGTTCGCCGTACAGCCAGTGCTCGACGGCGTCGATGATGCTCCAGCCCGGTTCGCGCTCGCTGATGGCGGCGTGGAGTCGTGCTTCGAGCGCGTCGAGGTGGGCCAGCGCGAGGCTGAGTTTGGTGGGGAAGTACAGGGTGACCGTGCGCCGGGAGACCTCGGCCCTGTCGGCGATGTCGGTGATCGTGGCGGCCTCGTAACCGCGTTCGGCGAAGAGTTCGTGGGCGGCGCGCAGGATCGCCTCCCGCTTCCTGTGCTTGTTGCGTTCCCTGAGCCCGTCCGCCGTCATGAGCCGGACTCTACCATCCGGGCAATTTTGCACTCGATGCAATCATGCCTACAGTGTAGGCATTCGGATGATCGGTACGGGAGGAAGCCGACCGCGGTCGCACGGGGGCTTCCCGGAGGAGTGGGCATGGATCGACCGCTGGTCGGCAGGATCGCCGTCGTCACCGGCGCGAGTCGCGGGGTGGGCAAGGGGATAGCGCTCGAACTGGGCGCCGCCGGTGCGACGGTCTACGTGACCGGGCGCAGCGTCACGGCCGGCCCGCTGCCCGGCACGGTGAGCGAGACCGCCGACGAGGTGACCGCGCTCGGCGGCAAGGGGGTGGCCCTCGTCTGCGACCACCGCAGTGACGAGCAGGTGGCGGACGTGTTCGCGCGGGTACGGGAGGAGTCCGGGCGGTTGGACCTGCTGGTGAACAACGTCTTCTCGTCGCCGGACCTCGGGGCGTGGCTCGGCAAGTCGTTCTGGGAGTTGCCACTCGCCGCGTGGGATCAAGTGCTGGACATCGGCACACGGTCGCACTACGTCGCGAGCGTCTGCGCGGCGCCGTTGCTGTTCGCGGCAGGACGGGGGCTGATCGTCAACATCTCGTCGGCAGGCGCACGCCAGTACTCCCACACCACCGCGTACGGCGTGGGCAAGGCCGCGCTCGACAAGATGACGGCGGACATGGCCGTCGAACTGCGCCCGCGGGAGGTCTCCGTGGTGTCGGTGTGGCCCGGCCTGGTCCGGACCGAGTTGGTCGACGCCGCCGCGCGCGCGGCCGGCCACGGCCGTAGCGAGATCGAGCTCCCGGGCGAGGGCAGGTTCGACGTGGGCGCGGCGGAGTCGCCGCGTTTCGTCGGGCGGGGCGTGGTGGCGCTGGCAGGCGACCCCGCGGTGGGGGACCGCTCGGGAGCCGCGGTGTCGACGAGCGACCTCGCACTCCACTACGGCTTCACCGACGTGGACGGTTCCATGCCGTCCGCCGTGCAGTAGTCCGTGCCACTTCGGCCCGGTCCGGTCGTGGCGTCAAGGTTCTATACAGCACCGCGCTTCACCTGATCGGATGGTGGAGCCGTTGCGGGTAATGCCCCCTGCACTGTCGTGGCGGTGCTTCGCCGAATGTGCGCAAGCGGAAAGTCAGTGGGGAAGGTTCGTCGTGCCCGGCATCGTCTAAGAGAACACCATCGCAGTCGTACCGTTTCGGCACGATCCACGCGAATCCCAACGTCGACGGTTTCGGCGACCGAATTGACCCTTGGCGGCCGGTCACATGCCGGTCGGCCGTCAGGAGTTGCAGGGGTTGACGCCTCTCCGGCCACGGCAGGGTCGGCTCAGCCGACGCCCGCCATCCCGCCCTCCCCAGGGGCCGGAGATCGTCGTGCCACCTGCACGGCAGAGGGCCCGCAACACCACTGCGGCGTTGCGGGCCCCTGATCGCGCACGCGCGACGTGCCGCAGCCGCGGTCGAGGGCGGCCACGGGTGCGAGCCCGCTCCCCCGTGCTCCGCGGCGCCTTCGCACAAGCCCCCCGACGTCCGGCGTCAATGTCGTGCCCGCCGGACGTCGGGGACCAAGAAATGTCATCTGCGTGCCTCGTGGCAGAAATTACCGGCGGGGGTGGACAAATGACGCCCGCACGCTCCCGGCGGACTGACGGCGCGAAAGACCCAACCGGCCTGCCCCCGAAAAGGATTCACGCCACGTTCACAACTTCCGGGAATTCTCCCGGTGGCACTGTCTTCTTTGATTCCGTCCGCCGCGCTCTGCTAGCGTCACCAATCGTCCTCAGGTCGATTGCGAGCGAACGCCGGACGCGGTTCGGCGCCGACAGACGGCAGGCACACCTCCGCAGGGAGTCCGGAGTGCCTCGCAGAACGGCTCATGCCGTGTCAGTCAGCTCGCCCACAGGGCGACATGACCGTCTCAGACACACTCGGGAATAATTGATGACGACACAGAGAACGACTCGCCGGCGGCATGCCGAACGGCGTCGGCCGGTGCTGCTCGCGGCCGCGGCACTGGCGGTGGCCGGTGCGGTGGCGGTGCCGGTGGTGGCACAGGCGACGGGCGAGAACTCCCCCTCCACCTCCACGCGGCAGGCCGACTTCACGGCCGCGGCCGCGGAGTTCGACGTGCCGGAGCAGGTGCTGCTCGCGGTGGCGTACCAGGAGTCGGCGTGGGACGCGCATGCCGGGCAGCACAGCACGGATGGCGGCTACGGGCCGATGCATCTCACGGATGTCACGCCGTCGATGCTCTCCACCGGTGACGCCGGCATGGCCGGCCGGGCGGACGTGGCCGAACTGGCCGCGGACCCGGCGCTGCACACGCTCCAGGCCGCGGCGAAGCTCACCGGCCTGTCCGTGAAGGACCTGCGCGACAACGCGACGGCCAACATCCGTGGCGGGGCCGCCCTGCTGGCGTCGTACCAGGAGGCGACCGGCGGAAAGGCTTCGGCAGCTCCGGACGACTGGTACGGCGCGGTGGCCCGCTACAGCCAGTCCACGCAGCGGCAGGGCGCCCGGGCGTTCGCCGACCGGGTCTACGCCACGCTGAAGAAGGGCGTGAAGCGCACCACGGCCGACGGTCAGCGGGTGGCGCTGGCGGCCGGGCCGGGAGTGACCCCGGCCACCGGCCAGCTGGACCGCCTGCGCCTGACCTCGGCGGCGACGACCGACACCGAGTGCCCCACCACCGTGGACTGCACCTTCGTGCCGGCCGCCCCGTCCAACGGTCAGGTGTCCAACCGCCCGGCCAACGGGATCCGGATCGACTCGATCGTCATCCACGACACCGAGTCCTCGTACGAGTCGGCGATCGCCACGTTCCAGACGGCCGGCGGGAGTTCCGCGCACTACGTGATGCGGTCCGCCGACGGCGCGGTCACGCAGATGGTCCCCACGAAGGACCTGGCGTTCCACGCGGGCAACTACTCAACCAACATGCACTCCATCGGCATCGAGCACGAGGGCTACGCCGCGCACGGGGCGACCTGGTACACCGAGGCCCAGTACGAGGCCACGGCGGAGCTGGTGACGTATCTGGCCGAGCGCTTCGACATCCCGCTCGACCGGCAGCACGTCATCGGTCATGACAACGTTGTCGGCCCGACGTCGGCGACGGTGTCGGGCATGCACTGGGACCCGGGACCGTCCTGGGACTGGGAGCACTTCATGGCCCTGGTCGGCGCCCCGCTGACCGGCAGGCACGGTGTCGGCCAGGTCGGCAGCGTCGTCACCATCGCCCCCGGCTTCGCCGGTAACCGGCAGACCGTCCAGATCTGCCCGTCCGACGACCCGACCGGCGCCACCCCTGCCTGCACGGACGTCGAGCAGCCCGCCAACTTCGTCTACCTGCGCACCGCGCCGAACGACACCGCGCCGCTCTTCGGCGAGCAGTCCATCCACCCCGGCGCCGCCGGGACGAACCGGATCAACGACTGGGGCAGCACCGCCCAGGCCGGCCAGCAGTTCGTGGTCGCCGGCAAGCAGGGCGCCTGGACCGCGATCTGGTTCAGCGGCAGCAAGGTCTGGTTCCACAACCCGAAGGGCCGGAACACCGTCCCCGCCCACGGCGTGACCGTCGTCAAGAGCGGCAGGACCTCCGACACCCCGCCGGTAAAGGTCTACGGCTCCAGCTACCCGGACGCCGCGGAGTACCCGGCCGGGTACGGTGCCTCCACCCAGGCCCCGCTGAGCATGTACACCATCCCGTCCGGCCAGGCGTACGTCGCCACCGCGCCGCCGGCCCTGACCGACGACTACTTCAAGGCCGACGGCAAGGTCGTCTTCGGCGCCAAGAAGATGTACACCGTCCAGTACAACCACCGCACCGCGCTGGTCTACGAGGGCGACGTCACCGCCAAGCGCCCGGTCAACCCTCCCAGCCACGGCTGACGCACGGCACGGCACCGCATCCGTGGTGGTGTCCGGGGCATCCGCGCCCCGGGCACCACCACCCGCGCTCGTCGCACAGCCCGTCCGGGCCGTCGCCGTACGGGCGTCCGTCAGGCGAGGGCGAGGAACTCGAGCTGGAGGTTGTCGGGGTCGCGGAACACGACGGTCGAGTAGGCGAACGGCTCCGTCTCGTCCCTGATGGGTGTGTGCGCGATGCCCAGCTCGTCGAGCCAGGTCATCCAGGTCTCGAGGTCGGTGCGGGAGCCGACCTGGAACGAGATGTGGTCGAGACCGGTCCGGGATTCGAGGAAGCCCTCGTGCTGGTTGCCCGTGTTCTTGTGCAACCCGATCACCAGGCCGGAGTCGGGGGTGACCAGCAGCACCCCGTACCCCGTCGATTCCCGGTAGAGGTGGTTGAACTTGTAGTCGACGCGTTCGGCGCTGAACAGCCGCTGGTACCAGTCCAGACTGTCCTCCAGGTTGGACACGGTGAAGGAGAGGTGGTGGACCCCGGTGATCCTGGGGCCGGCGATGACCTGGGCCATGGCATACCTCCGGTAGCGAGTCTTCAGCCCGTCCGTTCCCCTATGGATCGATTCTCGGCGGGCGCCGCTTGGGGGTGCAAATCGTGCGGGATTCAGCGTGGACGGTCCGCGGCAACGCGCAAGGCCTTCTGAAAATGTGCGCCACGTCATGGAAGATCCGCGCCACGGACGTACCGGATCCATTCCGCGGAACGCGTGGCGAGTTGTTGAATTCCGAACCAGTAGTACACTTGAGCACGCACGCGTCAGTTGGCAAGGCATCGATCACTCGGCACCTCCGGCGGAGGATCCCGAAGCGATCGTGAGAGGGTGCAGGTGGAATACGAGCGATCGGCAGGCTTTGCGACCGCCATGCCGAGTCCCGACAGCACCATCGCCTACCGGGCCGGAATGCGCCTCACCGCCGCACAGGCGGAATCCTCCGAGCGGCATTTCCGTCACCGGGAACACAACCCTTTCGGAGAGCAGGGCCCTTTCTCGCACCTCACACGCCTCGCCGTCCCGCACTCCGCCGCTTCTCGCGGATTTCGCTTCGACGCACGTGGCCAGCTCATCGACGGACTGCTGTCCGCCCGGGTCTACGTCGATTCCCTGACAGGGATTTCCGGGAAGAACCTGCCCCAGGATCCGATCGTCGCCGACGTGGTGACCTCGGGCTGGATCGAGTTCCTGGCGGGCAAGAAAACGTACTACGTCAAGCCGGGACAGATCTGCATCCGCGACACGAAGGCCTCGTGGCGGTTCTCCTGCTCGTCGGCCACGAATGTGCACGTCATCTCCATTCCGCGCCACCTGGTGCTTCCGCACATCGCATCGGGGAAACGGCTGGGCCAGGCCTACGTCGCGGACACCGCCGCACCCGAGGTGCGGTTCCTCCTCAACTACCTCGAGGCGGTGCGGAGCAGCAGCCGGGAACTGGAGACGTCGGACACCGCACGGCGCATGGCGCGTGATGCCTGCGCGACCCTGTTCTCGGGCATCTTCTCGGAACGTCCCGGTTCGGCGCTCGACGACCACCCCCGGGCGATCGTGGCGGCCGCCAGGAACGTCATCGAAAGGCATCTCGAAAGCGGAGACCTGTCTCCGGCGATGGTCGCCCGGCACGTGGGAGTGTCCCTTCGGACGCTGCACCGGAGCTTCTCGGCCGCGGACGACTCCGTGATGGCCTGCGTCCGCAGGCGGCGTCTGCAGAAGGCCCACGACGAACTCGTGGACCCGGACACCACGGCCGGGATCGCCGAGATCGCGGCACGCTGGCGCTTCTCGGACACCAGTCACTTCATCCGGACCTTCAAGTCGGGCTACGGGGCCACTCCCGCCGCATACGTGCGGGATCGCCGAGCCGCCGGCGGTGGCGACGACCCGGGCCGCGGCATCCTGTAGGACACGGGCCCTGTCACCGCTCGAAGGTGCCGTACATGGTCGCCCGCGCGATCGCATGCGTGAACAGCTGGAACTCCATGAGGGCGGGGGCCGTCGCCTCGGACACGTCCAGCTTCTCCACGTCGACGGCATGCACCACGAGGAAGTAGCGGTCCGGGCCGTTCCCCGGAGGTGTCGCCGGACCGAGGTACCGGCGGTAGCCGGCGTCGTTGGGCAGCGTCACCGCGCCGCCCGGCAGCGCGCTTCCGTCTCCCGCCCCGGCCGGCAGGTCGGTCACGGAGGCGGGGAGGTTGGCCACGGCCCAGTGCCAGAAGCCCGAGGCGGTCGGCACGTCGGGGTCGAACATCGCGACCGTGAAACTACGGGTCCCCTCGGGGAAGCCGGACCAGCTCAGCTGCGGTGAGACGTCCGATCCGCCCGCCCCCAGGATGCCGCTCACGTGCTCGCGCGCCAGTTGCCCGCCGTCGGCCAGGGACTGCGAGGTCACCGAGAAGCCCGGGATCGGCGGCATGAAGTCGTAGGGGGCATATGGCTTGATCATCACGGTCCCTCGCTTTCGGCTACGACGTGCCGCCCGCGCTCCCGCCGATCCAGACGGTCTTGGCGTTCATGAACTCGCGCATGCCCAGGTCCGACAGTTCGCGTCCGTACCCGCTGCGCTTCACGCCGCCGAAGGGGATCTCCGGGTAGCTGGTCGTGTTGCCGTTGATGAAGGCCATGCCCGACTGCACGTCACGTACGAACAGCGCCCGGTCCGCCTCGTCCTCGCTCCACAGGTTGGAACCCAGCCCGTACGGGTGGCCGTTGGCGATCCGGAGTGCCTCCTCCAGCGAGGACACCGTCCACACCTGCGCCACCGGGCCGAAGACCTCCTCGTGGAACATCTTCATGTCGGGAGTGATGTCGGTGAGCACCGTGGGAGGGTAGAACCAGCCGGGCCGGTCCGGTCGTTCCCCGCCCACCAGCACCGTCGCCCCCTTGCTCACGGCATCGTCCACGTAGGCCTCCACGTCACGGCGGCCGGACTCGGTGGCCAGCGGGCCGACGTCGGTCCCGTCGTCCATCGGGTCCCCCACGACCAGCGCGCCCATCTTCGCGACGAACATCCCGATGAAGGCCTCGGCGATGTCCGCGTGGACGAAGAACCGCTTGCCGTTGATGCACGACTGCCCGTTGTTGAGGCACCGTGCCCTGACCGCGGCGTCGGTGGCCCGCTCCAGGTCCGTGGACGGCATCACGATGAAGGGGTCGGAACCGCCGAGTTCGAGGACCACCTTCTTGATCTCGTCCCCGGCGATGGCGGCCACCGACCGTCCCGCGGGTTCGCTGCCGGTGAGCGTCGCGGCCGCCAGGCGCTCGTCCCGCAGCACCTGCTCGACCCGTCCGGAGGAGATCAGCAGGGTCTGGAACACGTCGTCCGGGAAGCCCGCGTCACGGAACAGCCGCTCCATGTAGAGAGCGGTCCGGGGCACGTTGGAGGCGTGCTTGAGCAGGCCCACGTTGCCCGCCATCAACGCGGGCGCGGCGAACCGCATCGCCTGCCACAGCGGGAAGTTCCACGGCATCACCGCCAGGACCACACCGAGCGGCTGGTAGGTGACGTACGTCTGCCGCGCGCCGACGCTCGGGCCGTCACCGGTCCGGTCCCGCAGGAACGCGGGTGCCTCGGCGGCGTAGAAGCGCAGCCTGCGCACGCACTTGACCACTTCCTCCCGGGCGGACCGGAGCGTCTTGCCCATCTCCGTGGTGAGCAGCCGGGCGACGGCGTCGGCCTCCTTCTCCAGGTGGTCGGCGGCCTGTTCGACCCATCCCGCTCGCTGCTCCGGTGTCGTCAGGCGGTACGACGCGGCCGCGGCGGCCGTCCGGGCCAGTTTGTCCTCGAGTTCCCCGGGGGTGAGTTCGTCGAACCGCTCGAGGACCTCGCCGGTCACGGGGCTGATCGTTGCGATGGCCATGCTTCCACGCTAGGACCGGCCAATCCGACCGGCAATTCAGGCCGGCCCTCGAGGCATCCGGCGTCGCGGGGACGTCAGCGCCACGGGGAGGTCGTCGTACCGGCCGCCGTGCGCGGCGAGCGGGCAGCGCCGATCGCGCGCCGCAGACTGGCCAGCCAGATGGCGGCGTCCACGGCGTAGTACAGCAGCGGGTCGGGGGCCCGGCCGGGCGACGCGAGGCACACGTCGTGGATGACGGTGGTGTCGGCCGGGGCGTCGTCGGTGGTGCCGTCCACGGGGGCGGCCTGCTCCTCGCCCGAGCGCAGTGCGTGGCTGAACGGCAGCGTGAACAGCCGGAGCCGGTGGGCGGCGTCGCGTAGGTGCGTGGCACTCCGCGGCCAGGCGGACAGCGCGCCCGGCGGGCAGTTGTCCAGCAGGACCTGCCCCATCGTGATGACCCGGTTGCCCACCAGCATGATCACCTGGAAGTCGGTGTCGGAGGACGCCCCCGCGCGCCGCGGGGGGTGTCGTTCGGTGGCGTACTCGGCGTAGCTCGCCTCCGCGATCCGCTGCGCGAGCCTCGCCCTGGGCAGGGCGTCGGTGACCCGCACGCCCTCGGTGATGGTGCCGGTCACGTCCGTGACCGCGCGGGTGCCCTCGTCCAGCACGCGCGCGCAGGCCCTCCGCAGTTCCCCGGTGCCGCCGTGAGGCCACGCGAGCAGTCCGACCACCGCGCCGATCAGCGCCCCGGCCAGCACGTCCAGCACCCGGGCTGCCGCCAGCTCGGGCCCGCTGGGGGCCACCTGCGCGAAGGCCGCCGCCACGGTGAGGGTGAAGAACGCCTGCCCCCATCCCGGACCCAGCACCGTGCCCGACGCGAACGCCAGCAGCATGCAGGGCGGCAGCAGCACGGCGTAGACGGCCGGCGCGTCCGCGGCGAAGTGCAGGATCAGCGCCGCGACGACCGCCCCCGCGAGGGTCCCGCGCAGCGCGGGCCGCAGAGCGGTACGGGTGTCGGCGGCACTCGTCCGCATCACGGTCAGTGTCGTCAGCAGCGCCCAGAAACCGTGCGCCAAGCCCAGCTGGCCCACGACCAAGCGCGCCGCCGCAAGGGCCACCGCGATGCGCACCGCGTTCTGGAAGCACACCGACCGCGGGGTGAGGTGGGCCAGCACCCGCCGGTAGTACAACTCCGCCGTCGACCGGCCCGCGTACCAGAACGCGCCACGCACCTCCGGCGACGCGGTCCCGGCGGGTACCGGGGCGCCCATCGCGATCCGGGTCGCCGCCACCACCAGGTCCGCCGTGTGCGTGATGTCGAGGGCGATCGCGCCGTTCCGCACCATCGTCGCCGAGTCCGTGCCCGCCTCGCGCGGTTGGCCGCGATGCGACTCGAATGCCCGCACCGCGTCCCCGCACAGGGCCGGCATCGGCGGCGGCGCCTTCCCCGTCAGGGCCCGCGCCACGTCCTCACACGTGGCGGCGGACGCCAGCAGCAGCCCCTTCGCGACGGGTTCGCCCAGCGCCGCCCCCTCGGCCGCCGACTCCTCCAGCTGCCGTGCCTGCGCCAGCAGATGCCGCATGTGCCCGGCGCCCTCGGACAGCGCCCGGTCCCGCGCCGACGCCGACACCGGACGCTCGTCGGCGGGTACGTGACTCATGCGCAGCGCCTGCGACACCTCCAGCAGCAGCGCCGGGTCGCAGCGCCGCGGCGGATCCGCCGCCAAGCCGTACAGGGCATCGGCGGCCACCTGCGCCGCCCGCGCCAGCCGGTCGTGGTAGCGGCCAGGACGCGCCGCCGGCCACAGCCACAGCTCGGCCGCCGCCATCAGGACCATCCCGGCGACCAGGCCCGTGAGCCGCAACCCCAACGTCGAGGGCGCGTACGGCGGGAAGCACGGCAGGATGTAGAACAGCTGCAGCCCGTTGGCCAGCCCGACGAACTTCGGCCCGCCGACCCCGCTGTACGTCACGAGGAAGCCCACCACGAGCATCCCCAGCGCCGCCGCCCATCCGTACACCGCCAGCCATGTGCCGAGCGTCACCAGCGCCATCGCGAGCGGCAGCACCGCCAGCAGCGTCACCGCCCGCTGACGCGGCGTCCCCGGCACGGAGGACAACCCACCCGACGCGACGGCACCGAAGAGGGCGTAGATCGCGACCGTCCGGTCGCCCAGCCCGTACCGCGCGGCATAGAACCCCGCGCACGCGACCACCGTGACGCGTGCCGCCCGACGCACCGCGGCCGACCCGGGATCCCGGGCCCGCAGCCACTCCGTCCAGCGCCGCACTCCCACCGGTCAACCGTAGGCCCCGGTGGGTGGCCGGGCGACCGCGCGCCTGCTCAGCGGACGTCGAACGTCCCTCCGGCGCCGGCGACGGCGACGCTCAGCGGCACGGGCCCGCTCCGGCTCGCCGGTGCCGCCGTGCGACCACGCATCCGGCGTGGCACTCCCGTCCACCCACCGTAGGTCCCGGCCGGGCAGCGGGCCACCGAGCGAACGGGCGGTGCCGCGGTGCCGCCGCTCCCGCCCGGAGGGCGTGAAGTGGCACGCACATTCAACCGAGTTGCGGTCAGCGACCGGACGGCGACGGATCGCACTCCCCCACCGTCGGCTCCGGATGCGCGGCGACGGCAGGCGCAGGACCCTGGAGATGTCCGAAGCGGAGCGGCGGCCACCTTGACCGGCGCAGCATTCCGAGATCGTCACGCTGCACCGGCACGTAGTGCTGCCCGCCGGCGAAAGCGAGGCACCCCCATGCAGATGCAAGCAGCTCGGATGCACGGATACAAAGAGCCCCTGCGAATCGAAGACGTCCCCATGCCCGACCCGGCGCCGGACGAGATCCTGCTGAAGGTCGCCGCGACCGGCATGTGCCGCAGCGACTACCAGCTCCTCAACGGCTACTTCGAAGTCCCGTTCCCCGTGGACCTCCCCTACATCCCCGGCCACGAGGTCACGGGCCGGGTGGCGGGGATGGGCAGCGCCGTACCGCAGTCGGTGGGGTACTCCGAGGGCGACATGGTCGTGGTCAACCCCAGCTGGGGCGACGGCACATGCCGCCAGTGCCGGGAGGGCAACGAACAGCTGTGCAGCGGCAACGGCAGGTGGGTGGGGTTCGGACCTCCCGGAGGCTTCGCCGAGTACATGGCCGTGGAGTGCCGCCACGCGATCCCCGTCTCGGAGAACGCGGCGAAGACGCCCGAGGTCCTCGCCCCGATGACCGACGCGGGCATGACCCCGTACCGCGGGATGCGCAAGCTCCGGGACACCGGCAAGCTCGGCCCCGGCCGTACCGTCGCCGTCACGGGCATCGGAGGCCTGGGCAGCTACGCCGTCCAGTACGCGAAGCTGCTCGGCGGCGGAGCGACCGTGGTGGCCCTCGCCCGCAAGGACGGCAAGCTGGACGTGGCGAAGGAGAACGGCGCCGACTACGGGATCAACGTCCGCGACAAGTCCACCGAGGCCATCCAGGACGAGCTGGAACAGCTCACCGGCCGCAGGACGATCGACGCCATCCTGGACTGCGTCGGCAGCAACGCGTCCATCTCCATGGGGTTCGACCTGCTGGGCCCCGAAGGGGTGCTGGCGGCCGTCGGCCTCATGAGCCACCACGTCGAGCACAAGCAGTTCCCCTTCGTGGGTACGGAACTGACCTACATGGGCTCCTTCTGGGGCAACCACCTGGACCTGGTCGAGGTGCTCTCCCTCGCCGAAGCCGGCCTCGTCAAGCACAACGTCACCAAGGTCAGGCTCGAGGACATCAACGACAACCTGGAGGCCCTCGGGCACGGCGACGTCATCGGGCGCCAGGTCATCGTCTTCGAATGAAGCCCGCGCGCCCGCGCGGTAGGGAGGCCGGCCCGCCGACGGGACGGCTCACGTGCGCGCCGCCCGCCTGTGTCAGGTGGGCGGCGCGCACGCTTGCGCCATCTCAGACCGGGGCCGCGGACCTGGAGGTGTCCGCTACCGCCGTCCGCCGACTGGTGCCGGCGTGCAACGGGCTGGCCCGGCCCGTCGAAGGCCGGCGCGCGCACCGCGGTGGCGCACCACTCGTCGAACCAACTGCATTGGCCTTCCCGGGCTGATCCGTTCGGCGGTGGCCTCCACCTCGCCGAAGTCGGCACCCGCGTAGGCGATATGGCCCGGCGAACGAAGTGTGGGAAGCCTCACGCAGAGGGGTTCTCCGGGTTCGGACGTTCTGAATCTCAATATGCCGGACCGGAACGTCCCGGCCGTACCGTTGGTGTGTACGGTCGAAGGGAACCATCATGACCAGCGAGAACTTCACCCATCGGTATCTCGGCGCGGGCAATTACGCCCCTCTCACCGAGGAGGTGAGCGCGTCCGACCTGCCCGTCACCGGCGAGTTGCCGCGCGAGTTGAACGGGCGCTACCTGCGGATCGGACCGAACCCGCGGGGCGAGGTCGACCCGGCCACCCACCACTGGTTCAACGGCGCCGGGATGGTCCACGGGATCCGGCTCCGCGACGGCAAGGCCGAGTGGTACCGCAGCCGCTTCGTCGAGAGCGAGCAGGGCGCGCCCAACACCAATGTGCTCAGCCACGCCGGGCGCATCCTCACCCTCATCGAGGCCGGCAGGCCGCCGGTGGAGATCAGTCCCGATCTCGCCCGCATGGCGGTCTGGGACTGCGAGGGCGCACTCGACCGCGGCTTCACCGCGCATCCGAAGGTGGACCCGGCGACCGGCGACCTGCACGCCATCACCTACAACCTGCGGTTCAGCTCCCTGCGGTACGTGGTCCTCGGAGCCGACGGCAAGGCAAGGCACAGCAGTGACATCGAGGTCGACGACGGCCCGATGGTGCACGACATGGCGCTGACCGAAACACGCGTCGTCGTGCTCGACCTCCCGGTCACGCTGGCCGCCGCCAAGCGTCTCGCGCAGGACGGCGGGCCCATGACCAAACTTCCCCTCACCTGGGACGAACGTCACGCGGCGCGGATCGGGATCCTGCCGATCGGCGGGACGGCCGAGCAGGTGCAGTGGATCGAGGCGCCGCGCTGCTTCGTGTTCCACGTCCTCAACGCCTTCGACAACGCCGACGGCTCGCTGACGATGGATGTCGTGCGGTACGACCGCATGTTCGTGCACGACGTCTGGGGGCCCGGCGAATCGACCCCGACCCTGGTGCGCTGGACGGTGAACCCGGCCCTGGGCACGGTCAGGGAGGAGGTGATCAGCCAGTTCCGCGTGGAATTCCCGCGGATCGACCCCGCACTGACCGGCCGGGCGCACCGCTACGGATGGTTCGCCGGCTTCAGCGCACACGGTCTGATGATCACGGACGACGTGGAACGCGACCCCACCGACGGCTTCGGCACCGGACCGTTGATCAAGGTCGACACCCACACCGGAGTCACCGGCGTCCACGACTACGGTCCCGGACGCGTCACGATGGAGCCGGCGTTCGTACCGCGGCCGGACGCCACGGGCGAGGACGACGGCTGGATCCTCTCGGTCGTCCATGACGCGAACGTCAACCGCGGCGAACTGGTGGTCCTCGACGCAGCCGACCTCACCGCCGCTCCGATCGCCAGGGTGCACCTGCCCAGCCGCGTCCCCTTCGGCTTCCACGGCAACTGGATCGACGACAAGAACATCACCACCGGCTGACCGCCTGGCGGCGATTCCGGGTCGGTGCCAGGGCAGGGGAAGAGAAAGCGGCGGCAAGCAGCCGCGAGGCAGCGGGTCGCCGCTCGTACCGCGCCGAGCGAGGGCCGGTGGGAAGTGATCTTCGAGACGCGGGACCAGGCGGAGTTGCGCGCGCACCTGCGTCGTCTGCGGGAGGCACGGGTCGACGAGGCGACGCTCCGGATCGACACGTTCTGCGGCCGGCTCGTGCAGCCGACCACGTATCGGCTGAGCCGGTTCGTGGCGGTACGGCCGGACGGGGGCGGTCGCCCGTGACGGGATCACCGGCAGGTAGTCGACGGGGCGTCAGCAACCCGCCGGAGCCGCCGCCTCACCGTCGACGGGGATGTCCAGCCGGCCGGCCACGGAGGTGAGGGCCGTTCCCAGCGGGAGCTCGACGCGGGCGAGGGCGTACTGGTCGCCGCGGGTCGGGTCCCGGTTGACGATGAGCACCGGCTTCCCGGCCTGGGCCGCCTGCCGGACGAACCGCAGCCCGGACATCACCGTCAGCGACGATCCCAGCACCAGCAGCGCGGACGCCCCACGGACCAGCTCGCGGCACCGCTCGACCCGTCCCGGGGGAACGGCCTCGCCGAAGAACACCACGTCCGGCTTGAGGACGCCGCCGCAGACCGTACAGGGCACCACGCGGAAGTCCCCGACCTGGTCGTCGGTGAGGTCGGCGTCACCGTCCGGATTGATCCCCGCGGCCACCGGCTCGAAGCCCGCGTTGGCCTCCTCCAGCCGCCGGGCGAGTTCGCCGCGCGGGCTGACCGCGCCGCAGGACAGGCAGACCACCCGGGCGAGGCTCCCGTGGAGCTCCACCACGTCGTCGCTGCCGGCGGCCTGGTGCAGGCCGTCGACGTTCTGGGTGATCGCACCCGAGAGCAGGCCGTGCCGCCCGAACGCGGCCACCACCCGGTGCCCGGCGTTGGGCCGGGCGCGGCCGAAGGTCCGCCAGCCCAGGTGGCTGCGCGCCCAGTACCGGCGCCGGGCCCGGGCGCTGCCGGTGAAGTCCTGGTACGTCATCGGGGTGTGCCGGCTCAGGCTCCCGCCCTCGCCCCGGTAGTCGGGGATGCCCGACTCCGTGGAGATGCCCGCCCCGCTGAGCACCAGCACCCCGCCGGCCCTCAGCGCATCGGCGACCGGCTCCAGATCCGTGGTGCCCGGCGGTAGGTCCTCGGGAGGCGTCCAGCTCAGGGTGGGGCGCATGCGCATGCCGCAAGGGTACGCAACGGCGTTCCTTGGGCCGCTCCCGCCCATGGGCGCGGTGACGCACCGTGCCGGTACGGCGACCCGGTGTCCGTCGCCTGCGGGGCGCGGCCGTGCGCGGGCGGCTTGAGGAGGTCCGCGACGCCGCCTGCGTCATCGGACACGGGGACTGGGACGGCCGCGATGTGAAGTTCCACGACGGGCGGCCGCACACGGACGAGCGCTGAGTCACCAACGAGGAAGAGCCGAGCCGGGATCTGACGTGACGACGGCCGCTGCCACCCGCTGTCCCTGATCGTCCTGCCGGAACAGCGGGCGGGCTGTGCTCACTTCAGGGCACCGCAATGGCGAACCGGGTCGCTACGGGACGATCACGGCCTTGAGCGGCTCGCCGCGGCCGACGGCGTCCAACGCGTCCTGCGCCTGCTCCAGGGAGAAGCGGTGCGTGACCATCTCGGCGAGCGGGAACCGCTGATGGCACATCCGGGTGATCCGGATCGTGTCGTACATGTGCCGCGGGGTCGTGTAGGCCGAGCCGATGACGCGGATGTTGCGGTTGTTGAGGTGGCGCGGCTCGACCGGCGACGTGCCCCGGGCGGACCACAGGCCGAGGATGACGTACGTCCCGTCGGTGGCGACGAGCGGGAGGCCCTCGGTGAAGGCCGGGACCCTGCCGGCGGCCTCGATGATGACGTCGGCGCCCCGCCCGTCCGTGATCTCCATGACGGCGGCGGCCCGCTCGTGCTCGTCCGTCTTCGTCACGTCGATCGTGGTCGTGGCACCGAGCCTCCCGGCCATCGCGAGCCGCTTGGCCGGTGCCCCGAGGACCGTGACGCTCCCCGCGCCGGCGAGGTGCGCCAGGAGCGTGGCGGCGAGGCCGACCGGCCCCGAGCCCTGCACGATGACGTTCTGCCCGTACCGGATGCCGCCCAGCCGGTCCAGGGCGTGCAGCACCGTGGGCATGGCACAGCCGAACGCGATGAGGGCCTCGGCCGGGACGTCCGGCGGGATCTTGAAGAACGCCGTGCGGTCGGGCAGCCAGGCGTACTGCGTGTAGGTGCCCACCGGCGGCTTGTCCGCGGGGTTGTGCAACTGGAACATGACCAGGTTGGGGCACATGGACACGTCTTCGAGGACGGTGCAGTAGTAGCAGCGGTAACACGGCTGCGCCGGCTGCCAGTAGACGAGGTCTCCCACCGCGACCGGCTCGCCGGCGCTGTCGGTGGTGATGTCGGAGCCGAGCTCCTCGATCCGGCCGATGGCCTCGTGGCCCAGGACCATCGGGTGGGGAAGTTCGATGTCACCGGACTGGAGGTGGTGGTCCGTGCCGCAGACGCCGGACATCTCGACGGACACGATCACGTCGCGGCTGGATGCGGACGGGGTGGGATGCTCCCAGATCTCCAGGGGCGAGCCCGGCTTCACCAGTACGGCGCGCTTGACGTTGCGCATGGTCTGCGTCTCCTTCTGCTGTTCCGGTGGGACGGCGCCGCCGACGGGCCGCAGCCGGGCCCGGGATCGGAGGGATGGACCGAGCGCCGAGATTTCCCGACGACGGCGCGTAGGGCCGCCGCCGGCCGAGGCGGTGTGCCGCTGCCGGAGTACGTCGCCCACCACGTGCCATAGTTGCGTGCGCCAGCAATGAAACACCCGCGACCGTGGCGTGCACATCGGATAAACGACCTACTCCCCCAGCCGTAGTCGTGAAGGACGAAGCCGGTCCCGGGGTCGCAGTCGCCCGCACCCTGAACGGATGGCGGCATCCGGGGGGGGCAACGACGCCCCCGACCAGGCCTTTGACCATGCGTGACGGCCGGGACCGCGGCGCGGTGAGCGGCTTCGGCACCGCGCCTCGCACACGCCCTCGACGATCGCTTCACCCTTGCCGTCGACCGCCCCCATCAGGTGCGGCACCGCACGGACGCCCCATCGGCGGCGCCCGAGGCGGCGGGCGGGGCAGCCCGCCCAGCCACCGCGACGGCCGCCTACAGCCCGGGGAGTAGGTCGCATTTCGCATAGGAAGTTGCCCGGGCTTCCTGTTTCATTGCTTGCGCACGCAGTTCGCGGGGAGGTGGCAGCCTCCCGGGCCATGCGGCGGCCGTTGCCACGCCCGAGAGGGACACCGGGCAGGACCGCGGCGGCCCGGCTCCCCCTCCCCCACGCGCCGAGACCCCTCGGGCTCAGGCGTTCCGCACCGAAATGGACCTCACCATGCCCCACACACCCAACGTCGCCGTCATCTACTACTCCTCCACCGGCACCATCCACCAGCTGGCGGAGACCGTCGCCGTCGGTGCGACCGAGGCCGGAGCGGACGTGCGGCTCCTGCGCGTCGCCGAGATCGCGCCCAAGGAAGTGATCGCGGGCGTCCAGCCGTGGGCCGAGCACGCCGCGTCGACCGAGCACATACCGGTGGCCACGACGGACGACCTCGAATGGGCCGACGGCGTCGTCTTCGGTACCCCCACCCGCTTCGGCAACGTCGCCAGCCAGCTCAAGCAGTTCCTGGACACCCTCGGCGGCATGTGGGCCCGCGGCCTGCTGGCGGACAAGGTCTACAGCGGCTTCACCTCCACCTCCCAGCTGCACGGCGGGCAGGAGTCCACCCTGCTGGCGCTCTACAACTCGATCTACCACTTCGGCGGGTTCATCGTGCCCCCCGGCTTCACCGACCCCGTGAAGTTCGCCGACGGCAACCCCTACGGCACCTCGCACGTCACCGGCGCCGACGGAGAGCTCCCCGTCGACAGCACGGCCCGCGCCTCCGCCCACTTCCAGGGCCGGCGGATCGCCGACGTCACCCGGATCATGAAGGCCGGCCGCGCGGCGTGACGACTCCTCCGGGCGTGCAGCCCGGAGGGACAGAGCTCCCGGGCACCCCTCAACGATGCCCGGGACCCGATCAGTTCACAGCAAAGGAACCCGACATGACAGTCCCCCAGACACACACCGGCCGCGTGGCCGTCGTCACCGGCGCCGGACGCGGCATCGGCCAGGCCATCGCGGTCGACCTCGGCGCGCGCGGCGCGACCGTCGTCGCGGTCGACCTCAACAACCCGGAGGAGACCGTCGCCCTGCTCACCGACGCTGGCCGCCCGGTGCTCGGCCTCACGGCCGACGTGTCCAGCCCGGAGCAGACCGCCGCCGTGGGCGAGGAGGTCGCCGACCGTTTCGGGCGCACCGACATCCTGGTCAACAACGCCGGGGTCTTCCCCTTCCGGACCTTCGAGGAGCTGGACTACGACACCTGGCGGCGCGTTCTCGCGGTCAACCTGGACTCGCAGTTCCTCATGGCCAAGGCGGTGCTGCAGACCATGAAGGAGGGCGGCTGGGGCCGCATCGTCAACCTGACCTCCAACTCGATCGTCACCAGCGTCCCCGGCCTCTCGCACTACATGGCGAGCAAGATGGGCAACATCGGCTTCAGCCGCGGCCTGGCCAACGACCTCGCCCCCTTCGGTATCACCGTCAACGCGGTGGGCCCGACCCTGACCATCACCCCGGGCTCCCGGGAGGTCCACCCGCAGGAGGCGCTGGAGGCCGCCGCGCAGGCCCAGGCCATCAAGCGCAACGGTGTGCCGGAGGACCTGACCGGCACCGTCGCCTTCCTCACCAGCGACGACGCCGCCTTCGTGACCGGCCAGACGATCATGGCCGACGGCGGCTACGCCCGCTGACGCGGGCGCGGCGAACCCATAGCGCCGCCGAAGGCGCCACCCCGACCGCACCGGGTGGTGCTTTCGGCGCACCGAACGGCGAGGTGACCGACCGACTGGTTCGAGGAGCCGGCATCCCGCTTGGACTGAGCCGCCCCACCGCCGACGCCCGACGGCGAACGGCGGGTGCCGGGGGTCGTACCCCCGGCACCCGCCGTGATGGCTCGGTCGGCGCCTCCGCGGGGTCGCCGCGGAGGCGCTTGCTCACTTACCGAGCAGGTAGGCCCGCTCCACGGTCTGCTGCACCGTGTTGCCCGCCTTGTCGGAGGCCGTGACCCGCAGGGTCACGTACGCACCCTTGCGCTGGTCGCCCGGGCGCTCGATCGTCGCGGTGAACCGGTTGTGGCCGCGGTCCTCGACGCGGACCCGCCCGTTCCAGTTCTTGCCCTCGTCGAAGGACGCCTCGACCTTGAGCTTGACCCCGGTGGGGGCGGCGAGCCCGTCCTGGTTACGGACGGTCAGGGCCAGTTCGTGCCGCTTACCGCCGTCGACGGTGTTCCGCACGTCGGCCGGGACGCCGTAGTCGACCTGGAGGAGGGGCAGCAGGGTCTCCTTGGCCGCGGTGTCGGAGCGGAAGCCCCAGGACGTGAAGGTCCTCGTACCGGTCCGCCAGTACTCGGTGTCGCGCCCGGTCGTCAGCTCCAGTCGGTAGCCGGCCCGGCCCGCGGGGACCGCGAAGTTCCCCCAGGCGCCCGCGGACTCGCCCACCTTCTTGCCGTCGCGGTAGAGGACGGCCGTCACGCTGTCCCCCTGGGGGTAGGTCGGGTCGTCCAGCGTCCCGGGCGCGCTGCCGACCCTCCCGATGCCGCCGCCGGCGGCGGGGTCCTGCTTGCGGGCCCAGTGGCCCGCCGCGTCGGTGTACTCCGGGATCGCCACGCTGAACAGGTCACCGGAGCGGACGGCCGGACGGCTCCAGCCGCGCGGGATCGACGGCCGCACCACGGCCTCGTACCACTCCTCCGAGGCCTTCTCACCGGTCTTGAAGGTGCGGGGGGTGTCCCGCAGACCCGACTGCAGCGCACCGCTGTAGAACAGGTCGGGGCCGGCCATGAAGTCGACGTAGTGCATGAACTGCGTGTCCCCGGAGGTGACGTACTCCGTGCGGGTCTTGCCCGTCGGCGCCCAGCGCGAGGTCTCCCAGGCGACCTGCGCGTAGGAGCGCCAGCTGAACCGCTGCTCGCTCGTCCAGTGCAGTGCGCCGTTGTCCGCGTAGGAGGCCTTCACCTGCGCGGTGTTGCGGTCCGTGACGGTGTACGTCACGTCCTGCGGGATCTGCTGCTGCCAGTGCGCCGCGATGTCGTACAGGTACGGGCTCTCGACCGTCCCGGAGACGTCGACGACGGCCGTGTGCTTCTTCATGTACTGCAGCAGCTTGGCGCCGTCGTCCCCGGTCATCCGGATGACGGGCACGGCGGAGCGCGTGTCCATCGGCTTCCAGTTGGTATAGGCGAGGAAGCCCTGGGGCAGGACGATCACGACGCCCTTCGCACCCGCCTTCGCGGCGGTCTCCGCCAGGTCGTACCCGTCCATCGCGTAGTCGTCGCGGATCACCGCGAGCTTGCCCCGCACGGTGGCGGGCCGCAGGTCCGGCTTGTCCCTCGTCCCGGCGTCCACCGCGACGATCCGCTCACCGTCGGGGTCGAACGGCGTGGACTGCTTGGCGTAGAACGACTCCAGGTCGAAGTCCGCGCCGCGGACCTCGGTGATGAGGTCGGGAGCCGTCATCTCCCAGCGGGAGTTGAACTCGAACTCGCCCTCGGTGACCTTGGACGTGGGGTTCACCCACAGGTCGACGTCCCCGCCGCCGTCCTCGTAGTAGATGCCCATGGTCTGCTCGACGCCGTCGATCTTCCGGTACATCTGGTACGTCAGGTTGTTGCGGCGCTCGGCGGGCTTGGGCGTGCGCACCTGCACCGGCTTGGCCTTGCGCGCGTCCAGGGTGACGGTGGTGTCCTTGGTGACCTTGACCTCGGGATCGATGACCTGGAACACCCGGACGCCGTCGCCGCCGTCCTCCACCAGCGTCCCGCCGATCAGGTAGGTGCCCTCCTCGACCTGGGCGACCCCCGAGTCGGTGAACTGGACCTCCGTGTCCCCTCCGAAGACGTCCAGCAGGGCCCACGCCGTGGGCTCCCCCTCCAGTCCGAGGGAGTCGATGGTCAGCTTGTGCATCGGAGCGCGCACCCACAGGCTGAGCGTGGTGTGCACCGGGACGCCGCCGGTGGACGTGGCGGTGACGTAGCCGTAGTAGGTGCCGCGGCCCGCCTTCGCCGGGTCGACGCCGACCGGCACCTCGACGGTCGCGCCGGGGGCGATGCGGACGGTGTCCGAACCCAGCGTCAGCGCCTGCGCGGGGAGTTCCTTGCCGCCCTTGGCCGTCAGCGCCGCACGCAGGCTCAGCGACACCTCGTCGCCGGAGTTGTTGGTGTAGCGGAGCACTCCGGCCCGCTGCACGGGCGATGCGTCCCGGTCGAACGGGCCCAGGATCATCGTGCCGGTGGCGGTGACGGGGGACGTGAACGCCGCCTTGACGTCGACGCGACCGCCGCCCTGCTCGGTCGGCACCTGGCCGGACACCGTGTGGGAGGTGCTGATCAGCGCGTCCTTGAGCTGCTCACCCGTCCAGTCGGGGTGCTGCCCGGCGATCAGGGCCGCCGCACCCGCCACGTGGGGCGTGGCCATGGACGTACCGCTTGCCGCGATGTACTGATCGTCGACCGGGTCGCCCATGGTCGTACCGACGGCGCGGGCGGCGACGATCCCGACGCCCGGAGCGGTGATGTCCGGCTTGGCCGCCTTGTCGCCGAAGCGCGGGCCGCGGCTGGAGAAGGAGGCCAGCGAGTCGTCGCGGTCGACGGCGCCGACGGTGAGGGCGGCGTCGGCCGCACCGGGCGAGCCCACCGTCATCTCACCGAGCTCGCCGGTGTTGCCCGCGGCGACGACGAAGAGCGCGCCGCTGCTGCGGGAGATCTCGTTCACCGCCTGGCTCATGGGGTCGGTGCCGTCGGTCTGCATGTCCGCGCCGAGGCTCATGTTGACGACCCTGGCGCCCTGCGCCGCGGCCCACTCCATGCCCGCGATGACCTGGGACTCGCTGCCGGAGCCGTCGTCCCCGAGCACCTTGCCGATCAGCAGGTCGGCGCCGGGCGCGACGCCCTTGCGCAGGCCCGCGGATGCGGCGCCGCTACCGGCGGCGGTGGCGGCGACATGCGTACCGTGGCCGAAGTGGTCCTGGGTCGAACCGCTGTCGCTGAAGTCCTTCGCCTCGCTGACGCGGCCCGCGAGGTCCGGATGCGTCTGGTCGGCACCGGTGTCGAGGACCGCGACCTTGACGCCCTCGCCGTGGAAGCCGGCCGCCCATGCGGCGGGCGCGTTGATCTGCGCGGTGCTGCGGTCCAGCGTGGGGCGCACCTTGTGGTCCAGCCAGACCTTCGGGGTCGCGGCCGCAGCGCTCGCCAGGGACGCACCCGCCGCGGGCGCGAGTTGCTTCCAGAACGCGGCGAGGTCCTCGTCGGCCACGCGCAGCGCCTGGGCGTCGATGCTCGGCAGTCGCCGCGGCTCCGCCGAGTCGTCCTGGAACTTCGCGAGGGCGTCCGCCCGCTTGGCGGCGGCACGCGCCGAGCCCTTGGGCGCGGACACGATCAGGGGCAGGGCGTCGGTGTGCGCCTCGTCGTACCCCTGGGCCACCAGGCCCGCGACGTCGAACAGCCCCTCGTCCAGCTGCCCCGTGCGGACCAGCACGGCCGCGTCGGAGGGCAGCACCGTCAGGGCGCCGCCCTTCTCGGTCATCTGGAAGAAGACGTTCTCGCGGCCCGGCGCGCGCTGCACCGACGCCGTCTTCTTGCCGTTCGGCGCGTCGCTGACGGTGACCCGGTCGCCGGTGATCAGGCGGACGGTGGTCGCGCGGTCGTGGGTCGCCGGCGTACCTGCACCGGTCTCCGACGGGGACTGGGCTGCAACGGGCGTGATCGCACCCGTCGCCACCGTCGCCGACATCGCTATCACCGCCCAGAGGCGGATGCGTCTCATTGGTGTCTACAGCCTTTCTGTCATCCCGGCATCCGGGCAGGGCGCCTGAGAGTGGGCGTCATGACGCGTCGTGGTGAACCCGGCCGTGTTCGACGGCGCTACAGGTTCGGGCCGGGGATCGCCGCCGCCGGGCACTCCCGTGCCGGGAGCAAACCCCCTGTACAACTGCGGTTCACCGGACCTTCGGAATCATGCGTCGCACCCACCGGGCCTGTCACCGATCCCGCCTGGCACAACTGGGCCATGTCCCAACGGCGACACGGAGCTTTCTCCGACATGTCCCGGAAACGGCGGAGGTACCCCTGGGGGGCGCCGCTCGGGTCCGCGAGTCCTGGGCCGTCCGACCCGACAACGTACCCGGGGATCCAGGGAGCGCGTCGGAAAAGGATCACTTTCGTGACCTTCTGTTCGGAAGAGGCCTAGCATTGCCGCATGCCCCAGATGCCGTCACGAGTCGAACTGCGCCCGCTCACCCTCGGCGACCAGGATGAGTTCTGCTCGCTCGTGAGGGCCAGCGCCGATCTCTACGGGCCGTGGATGCAACTCCCCGCGAGCGCGGAGGCGTTCCAGGACTGGATGCACCGCTTCGACGACGGCGCCAACCTGGGCTTCCTGATCCGCGTTCCGGACACCGGTGCGGCCGCCGGCACGGTCAACATCAACTCGATCATCCGGGGCCGCTACCAGGGCGCGTCCCTCGGTTACGCGGCTTTCGCCCCGTCTGCGGGGCGGGGTTACATGACCGAAGGGGTCGCCGCAGCCATGCAGCACGCCTTCGAAGACCTGCGCCTCCACCGGCTGGAGGCGAACATCCAGCCGGCGAACAAGGCGTCTTTGGCCCTGGTCCAGCGCCTGGGCTTTCGCTACGAAGGTCTGTCCCCCGACTACCTCTACATCAACGGGGCCTGGCGCGATCACGAACGGTGGTCCATCACCGCACCATCCCCGTGGACGCCCGATCCTTCCCTTCCCGAGGTCTAGGCGCCATCGGCATCGGACCGGGACCGTCCACGAACACGCCGACGGCGGCCCCGCCGCCGGGGCCCGGAGCGGGCACTCGAAGCGAAGCCGCCATGGGCCGCCCGGGCAAAGGGGGTCAGTCGCCGATGCGGGGCGGGGTGCCGGTGCCGTACACGCGCTCGGCGTGGGCGGCGTACGCGCGCTCGGCGGCGTCCGTCAACGCCGAGCGGTGCGCCTCGGGCAGCTCCGCGAGGAGCGCCTCGACGACCTCGGGGTCCGCCTCGTACATCGCCATCCCGAGGGACAACGGCAGGACCTCCTGCGGTGTCCGGGCCATCCCGTGCTCACCGAGTTGCCTCCACTCGGCCGCGGTGACGTACTGCTCGGCGAGCGGGAGCACCTCCTTCTCCTCCAGCGCCAGGTGCTCCAGGAGTGTGGGCAGCAGTCGGTCGAGTGCGGCCGCGAGGCGCCCACCGTGCTCGGCCGTGGCCCGCCACCGGGGCAGCAGCCCGGTCACCTCTTCGTAGGTCTCCTCGATGGCGGCGTGCTGCTCCTCCATCGTGGGCACGATCGCCGTCGCCCGGTCACCCGCGCGTTCGACCAGGCGCGGCCAGAGCAGCAGATCTTCGCCCTCGTGGTGCAGGTGCAGCAGGAAACACACCTGCTCGGCGTGGGCACCGACCGTTTCGGCGCGCTCCACGTCCCCCGGCGCCACGTCGCGCACCAGACGGGGAAGGAGGCGGAACTCCCGGCGCAGCATCGTGTGCGCCATGTACATGTCTCGGACATCCGCCATGGGCTCGTTCGCCTGCGTCACTTGAAACCTCACTCGCTGTGGCAACCACTTCGGGGGCCACTCTCGGCGGGCCGTCGCCCTGGTACGAGCAACGGCCCGGGATCAACCGGATCGTTCACCGGGAGCCGTGGAAAGCCGCGTCCCGCACTTCTGAATGCCCTTCAGGCCGCTGGACGTTCAGACACGGCGGTGTCGGCCACCGCCGCCCGAATCAATGCTGTCGTCCGACGCCACGCGTCCGCGGTGGCGTCCCATGCCATGGCCGCTTTTGAGGTCGCCTCCACCGACGGCGCCCTGCGGGCCGTCGACATTCCGGAAGCGAGACGGCGAGAGCCGTTTCGGCAGCGCGACTCGCGCGACCCTGTACGTCATGTGCATTGCGTGGTGCTCCGGTTCACGTCCGCCTTTGGCCGGCGACATCACGGATCTCCGGTGCCGACCGGCCGGTAAGGGTAGTTTAACGATAAACAACGCTTCTGGTGGCCATATGACTGGCCCTGAGAGTCCTAGGAACGCCAGGGCTCGTACTGACTTCCAGTGATCGCACAGGCGCCATTGGGCCACCGGTGCGCCACTTCCGTTGCGGATTTCGCCGCGCCGACAGGGTCGGGCTTCCCCGTCAGGAATTCCCGTGAATTTCAGGAAACCGGCGGGCGATCGCCGCCTCCGAGTTCGGTTCCGAGGCGCGTCGCCTCCCTCACCAGGATGGGGCCGATCCAGTGGGCCGTGCTTTCGGGCAGCCGGGTGCTCGGTCCCGCGACAGCCAAGGCCCCCCGGATACGGCCGGAGCGGTCGACCACGGCTGCCCCGATGGCGGTGATGTCCGCTTCCACGTTCCCGATGTTGAGGCCGTACCCCTGTCGGCGGGTGTCGTCCAGGGCGCTCGCGACCTCGGCGGACTCCGCCTCGGAGCCGAGCAGGCGGCGCAGGTCCTCGGGGGGCATCCGGGCCAGAATCGCACGGCCCGGGGAGGAGAGTACGGCTGGATGGTCAAGGCCCAGGCGCAGGCCCGTACGCAGCGACCGGGTGGACTCGTGCCCGGCCAGGAAGCGCGTGCGGGTGCCGCGGAGCGCGGCGACCTGAACGGTCTCGCCCAGTTCCGCCGCCAGCGCCGCCAGGTACGGCTCGGCCCGGGTCACCAGTTCCTCTTCCGCCCTGTGCTGTGCCGCGGCGAGATCGAACAGGGCCGGCCCCGCGAGGTAGGCACGGTGACCCGAACCCGCAGCCCTGACCACATGGCCACTCGATTCCAGGATGCCGAGCAGGCGGTGCGCGGTCGACGCGGGGATTCCCACGGCGGCCGAGATGTGGCCGAGCCTGGCCTCCCCGCGGTCGGCCACCACGGCGAGGATCCGCAAAGCCCGGCTCACGCTGGAGTCGGGCGAGCCCTCATGTGCATATTCCCGCATTCCGGAAGACTAACGCTCTCGCCAAACCGTATCCGGGGGCGCCCAAGGCCCCCGTCTCCGTTTCTTCCGCTCTCCGGAAAAAACTTACGGGCCGGCCCGGGGCCACGGTTGCCATTTGCGAGTCGCCCGTGGAAATGTCTGAGGCGCAGGAGCACTCGCAGTCGACTGGTGACCGAGAGTGGATCATGCAAAGGCGCGGCCGCTCGTTGCGGGCGACCGGTCTGGAATTCCGGGTGAATGCCTGTGGCCGAGCCCACACTTTCACCCGGACAGTCAGGTGACAGCCCCTCGTCCTCCTCAACGCCCCGCGTCGGTACGCACGGGAGCACGCGCCCGACGGCGCTGGAGAACGGGGTGGCTGACGAGCCGCGACAAGGAGCGCCGGATCCGGCGCTTCCCCAGGGCGAGCGACAACCGGCACGGCAATCCGCTTGCCATGCGCTCTCCCCTCCATGGCACCGCCAGGGTGCCGTCAGTCAACGGATACAGGTGTTCAGATGAGTACTGGTCAGACGGCCCAGCATTGGATCAACGGCAAGTGGGTGGACTCGGTGGCGCACCGGGAGACCCTCAACCCTGCGACGGGTGAGGTGATCGGCCGTTACGCGGATGCCGGCCGTGCCGAGGCGGAGCAGGCCGTCCAGGCCGCCAAGGCGGCCTTCCACGAGACCGACTGGGCGAGCGACATGGAGTTCCGCACGCGGGTGCTCCTGGAGATCGCGGAGTCCTTCCGGCGTCATGAGGCGGAACTGGCCGAGCTGACCACGCTGGAGAACGGCAAGACGATCGGCGAGGCCTCCTTCGAGGTGAGTTTCGCCAAGGGCAACTTCATCACCGCCGCCGCACTGGCGCAGACCACCTACGGCCGGGTGATGGAGGTCGAGCCCGGCAAGCACACGATGCTGGTCCGTGAGCCGGTCGGGGTCGCGGCCGTCATCACCCCGTGGAACTCGCCGACCGCACTGCTGGCCCGCGACCTGGCGCCCGCGCTGGCCGCCGGCTGCACCGCCGTGGTCAAGCTGCCCGGGCAGACCGCACTGGTCAACGAGGCGATCAGCCGGGTCTTCGCAGATGTGCCGAGCCTGCCGCCGGGCGTGGTCAACATCATCACCGAGAGCGGTGCGGAGGCCGCCAAGCACCTGGTGGACTCCCCCGACGTCCCGGTCGTCATGTTCACCGGCAGCACCCCGACCGGGCGGGCCATCGCCGCGGCGGGCGCGCAGCGGGTCAAGCGCATCGGCCTCGAACTCGGCGGCAAGACCCCGCACATCGTGTTCGACGACGCCGACCTCGACGCCGCACTGCCGGTCATCGAGAAGTCCCTGACCATCTTCACCGGTCAGTTCTGCATCACCGCCAGCCGCCTGATCGTCCAGCGCGGCGTGTACGAGACGTTCAAGCGGCGCCTGGCCGAGCGCCTCGCGAAGGTGAAGGTCGGACCCGGCATCGATCCGTCCAACGACATGGGCGCCCTGATCGACCGGGCCGGCGTCGAGCGGGTGAACCGCATGGTCGAGGACGCCATCGCCGACGGCGCGGTGCCCGTGCTGCGCGGTGGCCCGGTGACCGAGGGCGATCTCGCCAAGGGCGCCTTCTACCGGCCGACGTTGCTCGAGGTGACCGACTCGAAGCTGCCGATCGTGCAGCAGGAGGTGTTCGGCCCGGTCCAGACGATCCAGGTGTTCGACACCGAGGAAGAGGCGATCGCGCTGGCCAACGACAGCGAGTACGGCCTGGGTGCCAGCGTGTGGAGCAGCGACGTGAACCGTCCGCTGCGGGTGGCCCGCAAGGTCGAGGCCGGGATGCTGTGGATCAACGACTGGGGCCAGCTGCCCAACCAGTTCGAGATCGGCGGCTACAAGCAGAGCGGCGTCGGTCACGCCAACGGCCCCGGCGGCATCGACCACTTCCTCGAGTGCAAGACCATCACCCAGAAGTTCGCCTGACCTGGACGGTCGGTGACCGTGCGCGCGGGTGAGCCCGGCGCTCGGCGCGCCTCCACCCGGTACGGCCCGGAACACCCGGGCCGTACCGGGCCCGCGGGCGAGTTGGCGGCGCCTTCCCATCGAACGAAGCGAGAGAAACCTTGATGACCACCGCCGATACCAGTCGGGGCCCCATCCGTTCGGCGGCCGCCCGGCACCCCGCCGCGCGTCGACGCCCGCAGACCTCCTTCGCCACCGGATTCCACATGGTGGCCGCGGGATACGCGTCATTGATGGCCTTCGGTGCCGCACCGACACCGCTCTGGCCGCTGTACCAGCAACGCGATCACTTCGGCGCGACCGCCGTGACGGTGGCCTTCGCGGCCATGGTCGTCGGAGCGGCCTTCAGTTTCGGTGTGCTCGGCCATCTGTCCGACCGGGTGGGGCGCCGCATGGTGGTCGTACCGGCCCTGCTGGTCGGCGTGGCAGCCGCGGCAACCTTGGCCGTGTGGCCGACGCTCCCGGGGCTGATCGCCGGACGGGTGCTCACCGGAGTGGCCGTCGGGCTGATGGCCTCCACCGCCACCGCGTATCTCAGCGACCTGTACCACCGGGCCCATCCGGGACGTCCCGCATCGCAGGTACCGGCAGTGGTCGCGAACGTGGCCAATCTCGGCGGCCTCGCGATGGGACCGCTGATAGCCGGTGTCCTGTCCGAATGGGCCCCCGTACCCCTGCGCACGTCCTACATCGCCCTGGGCGCGGTCATGCTCCTGCTCGCCGCAGCGCTGCTCGCCGGCCCCGAGACCGTCGACACCACCACCGCGGGCGGCCACCGGGCGGTCCGTTTCGCCCTGCGTACCGGCGGAGCCCCGGCTTTCGGCCTGGCGGCGGCGGTCGGGTTCTTCGCCTTCGCGGTGATGGGGTTCTTCTCCTCCCTCGGGTCGACCATCGTCCGCACCGAGCTTCACGTCACCTCGACCTTCGTGGTGGGCCTCGTGCCCTTCACCGCACTCGCAGCCTCAGCCCTGGCTCAGCTCGCACTGGGCAAGCTGACGCACCCGGCCCTGCTCGGCACCGGGACCGTTCTGTTCCCGACAGGTCTGGCGCTGACCACGTTGTCCCTCTACCACCCGGTCATGTGGCTCTTGCTCGCTGCGGCCGGCTTCGCCGGTGCGGGCGCCGGCCTGCTCTTCAAGGGAGCGGTTGCCGAGACGATGAGATCGGCCGTTCCCGAGTCGCGGGCAGGAGTGTTCTCGGTCTTCTTCGTGATCGCGTACCTGGGCCTGGGTCTGCCGTCCATCGCCTTCAGCCTGGCGATCCGGCACGTGGCGCTGCAACCGGCCATGATCGGGTTCTCAGCCGTGTTCGCGGCGGGCGCCGTGGGAGCCGTGATCGTCGCCCTCACCGCTCACCGCGAGAAGTGAGTCCATCGTCGTTCCCGCGCCGGCCTGGTACTGCCCGTCCCCGGAAAACCGGGGCACTGGCAGCTCCGGCGGCCGTTACGTCCACTGGTCGTGGGTGGGGATCGTCGGCCACCGGCTTGATCTCCACCGTCGAACACCGATCAAGGAGACACCATGAGCACCGACCAGAAGATCGCCGTCATCATCGGGGCCAACCGCGGGCTGGGACGGGCCGGCGCCCTGCACCTGGCCGCGGCGGGCGTCGACGTCGTGATCACGTACCGGAACAACCAGGCCGAGGCGGAGGACGTCGTGGCCGCCATCAGGGATCTGGGCCGGACCGCGGTCGCGCTGCGCCTGGACACCGCGGCCGTGGGCTCCTTCACCGCCTTCGCCGAGCGACTGGGCGCGGAACTGACATCCCGCTGGGACAGGACGACATTCGACCACCTGGTCAACAACGCCGGCCACGACGTGACCGCGGCCTTCGCGGACACCACCGAGGAGGACTTCGACGGCCTGGTCGACGTCCACCTCAAAGGCGTCTTCTTCCTCACTCAGACTCTGCTGCCGCAACTCGCCGACGGCGGCGCCGTGGTGAACGTCTCCACCGGACTGACACGCATCACTGCCCCGGGCCACGCGGCCTACGGCGCGATCAAGGGTGCGGTCGAAGTCCTGACCCGCTACCAGGCGAAGGAACTCGGGGAACGCGGTATCCGCGTCAACGCCATCGCGCCCGGGGCCACGGCAACCGACTTCGGCGGAGGCGGCATGATGCGCGACGAGCGGGTGCGAACACGTATCGGCTCGCAGGTCGCCCTCGGCCGCATGGGCAAGCCCGACGACATCGGCGCAGCACTTGCCGCGCTGCTCTCGGACGCGAACCGGTGGGTCACGGCACAGCGCATCGAAGTCTCCGGAGGCCAGAGCCTGTGACGCCAGGTCCGCCCCTGGAGGGGGCGTCGTGGCGGAGGTGTCCGGCTGAAGGACCACTGGTCCCAGCAGCTCGGGAGTCGTGCCAGTCCGTCCCGATAGCCTGCCTGCTCACACGCACCGCGGCCGCTCCAGGCAGCCGCGAGGAAGGCGGCAGACGGTGGACACGGCCTCAGCCGAGATCGAGCAGGTGGAGCGGGTGCTCGGGGTTGCGTTGCCCGAGGGTTACCGCGCCTTCCTCGCAGTTCAGGGAGCTGTGTCCCGGTTCTTTCCTCCAGCGGACGACTTCCTGCTGCTCTTCCCGGCCGGTGACCTGATCGGCCTCAATGAGGCAGCGGAGCTCGCCGCGCGTCTTCCCGGCGCGGTGATCATCGGCGGTGACGGCAGTCGTGAACTGCTGGTCTACGACTGCCGGCAGCAGCATCCCTCGCTGTACATGGTGGACGTCTCGGCCGAGGGCTGGTCCGATGCCATCCACCAGGCGTCGTCCATCACGGAGTTCATGGCCCCGGTTCGCCGAACGGGGCTGGCTCTGGGAGTAGGCGACACAACCGTCTGCGCATCGCACGTTCCTTCGCGCCCGCGCTCGCCGCGGATCGACGCCGGGTCCCTGTCACAGCCGGGGACGCCGTCTTGTCCTCACTGCGGACAGTCCACGTTGCTGGAGGAACACATGAGCGCAGACCACGCACACCTGCCCCCGGGCGTCGAGGTGATCGCGACCCTGCCGGATGCGCAGCCGCGGATCCCGCAGGGCTCCGAGGCCAGGACCATCCGGGTCACCCTGCAGCCCGGCGACGCCGGCGCCCCGCCGCACCGGCACCCCGGGCCGCTCTTCGGCTACGTCACCCAGGGCGAGATCCTCTTCGAGCTCGAAGGCCAGCCGCCCCGGGTGCTCAAGGCCGGCGACGCCCTGTTCGAGCCCGGCGGCGACGTCATCCACTACCAGGGCGCCAACAACCTCCAGGACGCACAGTCCCAGCTGGTGGTGACCATGTTCGCGCCTCCCGGCACCCCCGTGCTGACCGTGGTCGGCGCGGACGAGCTGGCCCAGCGGCGGCACCTGCGGTACAGCCAGTCCTGACGCCCGGAGGGCGACGTACGCAAGCAGAGCGGGCTGTGCCCATCGGGACGTCCCGATGGGCACAGTTGCCGCCGTCACACGTGGCCTAGTCCGCGGACGGTCCAGGCCCGACCGCCGGACGGAACACGGCGGCCTGACCGTGGTGGGTTCCGTCGGAGTCCTCGAGGTTCCACATGCAGACGTCCTCGATCCGGAATATCCGGCCGTCCTTGTGCTGCCGCAGACCCTGGTACCCGTCGGCGTAGCCGCGTTCGTCCACCGATGCGAGCAGCGCGTCCCGGTCCTGCTGCGCGTCCGGCGCGGCCGACCGGCGCGACGGGAGGCCGATGAACTCCTCCCAGGTGTAGCCGAAGGACCGCTGCGCGGTGCGGTTGGCGTAGACGAACAGCGGGTCGGCCGACACGTCGTGCGCCAGCAGCCCGAAGGGCGCCTCCTCGTAGAGCCACTGGGCCGCCTCGGCGTCCGATGCCCACACCGGCGGGCACAGGTGGACACCCACCAGACGTCGGTAGCTGTCGAGGAGGAGCAGGGCGAAGCGCGGATCCCCGCGCCGGTCGGACGGCGCGGGGATCCGCCGGGAGGGGTCAGTCACCGTTCTCGACCCAGCTCATGAGCTTGCGGAGCTTCTTGCCTGTGGTCTCCAGCAGGTGGTTCTCGTCGGCCTTCTTGTACTCGTTGTACCGGGGCAGGCCGGCGTTGTACTCGGCGATCCAGTTGTTGGCGAAGGAGCCG
>NZ_JARAVK010000300.1:0-9760 GCF_033792765.1 Streptomyces sp. PA03-6a
CGCCACCACCCCACCACCCACCACGTCGTCCGGGCGTCCGGGCCCGTCCCCCGAGGAGCGAGCAGCACCATGTCCAAGGAATTCGAGATCGTCCGCGAGTTCGAGACCGAGGCGAGCGCGGAGGAGGTCTGGGAGGCCGTCACCACCGGCTCCGCCGGCTGGCTGTGGCCCCAGGAGTTCGAGCCGCGCAAGGGCGGCGCCGCGCCCTTCGGCGGCACCCTCACCGCCTGGGACCCGCCGCACCACCTGATCGCCCGGGTGGAGAGCCCGGAGGGCGTCGACAACCAGTTCTTCAACCAGCTCGAGCACCTCATCGAGGAGCGCGAGGGCGGCGGTGCCTGGGTGCGCTACGTGCACAGCGGCGTCTTCGTCGACGACTGGGACAACCAGTACGACGGCGCGAGCAAGCACACCGACTTCTACCTGCACACCCTGCGCCAGTACCTGACCCACTTCACCGGGCGGCCGGCCGCCTTCGCCACCGTGAACGGCCCCGCCGCGTCCACCGCGCCCGACGCCCTCGAGGTCGTCAGCCGCGCCCTCGGGGTGCCGGACGACGCGGCCGAGGGCGCCGTGGTGCGTGTCGAACTGCCCGGCGCCGGGCCGGTGGAGGCCGTGGTCGACTACCGCAACCGGTACTTCGTCGGCCTGCGGACCGGTGACGCGATGTACCGGGTCTTCGGCCGCAACCACTTCGGCGCCCCGGTCGGCGTGAGCGTGCACGACTTCACCCCCGGCGCCGACGGCGAGCGGGCCGGGGAGCGCTGGCAGGCGTGGCTGGACGGCGTCTTCGCGTAACCGCGCGCCCCGCCGCGCCCCGTGCACGGGACCGCCCCGGCTGGATCACCAGCCGGGGCGGTTCGCGTCGTGCTGCCGGTCGCGTCAGGCGAGCGTCGCCAGCGCCTCGTTGAAGGTCGCGGACGGGCGCATGACGGCCGCGGCCTTGGCCGGGTCGGGCTGGTAGTAGCCGCCGATCTCGGCAGGGGAGCCCTGCACGGCGATCAGCTCGTCGACGATCACCTGCTCCTTCTCGGTCAGCGTCTGGGCGAGCGGGCCGAAGGCCTTGGCCAGCTCGGCGTCGTCCGACTGCCCGGCCAGCTCCTGGGCCCAGTACATCGCCAGGTAGAAGTGGCTGCCGCGGTTGTCGATCCCGCCGAGCCGGCGGCTGGGCGACTTGTCCTCGTTGAGGAAGGTGCCCGTGGCGCGGTCGAGGGTGTCGGCCAGGACCTGGGCGCGGGCGTTGCCCGTGGTGGTCGCCAGGTGCTCGAAGCTGACCGCGAGCGCGAGGAACTCGCCGAGGCTGTCCCAGCGCAGGTAGTTCTCCTTGACCAGCTGCTGGACGTGCTTGGGCGCGGAGCCGCCGGCGCCGGTCTCGAAGAGGCCGCCGCCGTTCATCAGCGGCACGACCGACAGCATCTTGGCGCTGGTGCCCAGCTCCAGGATCGGGAAGAGGTCGGTCAGGTAGTCGCGCAGCACATTGCCGGTGACGGAGATGGTGTCCTCACCGCGACGGATGCGGTCGAGGGAGAACTTGATCGCCTCGACCGGGGACTTGATCTCGATCTGCAGGCCCTCGGTGTCGTGCTCCGTCAGGTACTGCTTCACCTTGGCGATGAGGTTCGCGTCGTGGGCGCGCTCCTCGTCCAGCCAGAACACCGCCGGGTCGCCGGTCGCGCGGGCGCGGGTGACCGCGAGCTTGACCCAGTCCTTGATCGGCGCGTCCTTGGTCTGGCAGGCGCGGAAGATGTCGCCTGCGGAGACGGCCTGCTCCAGCACGACGTTCCCGGCCTGGTCGACCAGGCGGACGGTGCCGGTGTGCTGGATCTCGAAGGTCTTGTCGTGGCTGCCGTACTCCTCGGCCTTCTGCGCCATGAGACCGACGTTGGGCACCGAGCCCATCGTGGCCGGGTCGAAGGCGCCGTTCGCGCGGCAGTCGTCGATGACGGCCTGGTAGATGCCGGCGTAGCTGCTGTCCGGGAGCACCGCGAGGGTGTCGGCCTCCTGGCCGTCCGGGCCCCACATGTGGCCGGAGGTGCGGATCATGGCCGGCATGGAGGCGTCGACGATGACGTCGCTCGGGACGTGCAGGTTGGTGATGCCGCGGTCGGAGTCGACCATGGCCAGGGCCGGGCCCTCGGCCAGCTCCGCCTCGAAGGAGGCCTTGATCGCCGCGCCGTCGGCCAGGGACTCGACGCCCTTGAGGATGCCGCCGAGGCCGTCGTTCGGGGTGAGGCCGGCCGCCGCGAAGGTCTCGCCGTACTGGGCGAAGGTCTCGGGGAAGAAGGCGCGGACCACGTGGCCGAAGACGATCGGGTCGGAGACCTTCATCATCGTGGCCTTCAGGTGCACCGAGAACAGCACGTCCTCGGCCTTGGCGCGCGCGACCTGCTCGCCGAGGAACTCGCGCAGCACGGCGACGCGCATGACGGAGGCGTCGACGACCTCGCCCGCGAGCACCGGCACCGACTCGCGCAGCACGGTGGTCGTGCCGTCGTCGCCGACCAGCTCGATGCGCAGCGCGCCGTCCTCGGCGATGACGGCGGACTTCTCCGTGGAACGGAAGTCGTCGGCGGTCATGTGCGCGACGTTCGTCTTCGAGTCGGCCGACCACGCGCCCATGCGGTGCGGGTGCGCCTTGGCGTAGTTCTTGACCGACGCGGGGGCACGGCGGTCGGAATTGCCCTCGCGCAGGACGGGGTTGACGGCGCTGCCCTTGATCTTGTCGTAGCGGGCGCGCACGTCCTTGTCCTCGTCGGACTTCGGGTCGTCCGGGTAGTCCGGCAGCGCGTAGCCCTGCGCCTGCAGCTCGGCGACCGCGGCCTTCAGCTGCGGGATCGAGGCCGAGACGTTCGGCAGCTTGATGATGTTCGCGGCCGGGGTCTTGGCGAGCTCGCCGAGCTCGGCGAGGGCGTCGGCGATGCGCTGGCCCTCCTCCAGGTACTCGGGGAAGCTCGCGATGATGCGCCCGGCCAGGGAGATGTCACGGGTCTCCACGGCGACTCCGGCCGTGGAGGCGTACGCCTGGATCACGGGCAGGAACGAGTACGTCGCCAGCGCCGGCGCCTCGTCGGTGTGCGTATAGATGATGGTCGAGTCAGTCACCGGGTGCTCCGCTCCACGTCTGCAACATTGCTCGACATCAAGATATCTCGTGAGCGGCCGCCACTCGAATGGACCCTCCCGGCGCCCGGGCACCACCCCACGGTCCCGCCCCGGCGGCGCCGGGCACCCCGGACGGGAGGCTCATGGTGCCCGCCCGCATACCCGGCGGCACAACTGTGGTGTTCCACCACATGGGAGCGTGACGTGGCCGTTTCTACGGTGTGGCGACATCGGAAACGTCCCCGTCCCCCGCCCGGAAGTGGTGACCATGGCAACCCCGGCACCCGCGCCCACCGCACCCGGCTCGCTCCGCAGAATCGTCGCGGCGAGCCTCATCGGCACCACCATCGAGTGGTACGACTTCTTCCTCTACGGCTCCGCCGCCGCGCTGGTCTTCAACAAGCTGTTCTTCCCCAACGAGGAACCGCTGGTCGGCACGCTGCTGTCGTTCCTCACCTACGCGGTCGGCTTCGCCGCCCGTCCGGTGGGCGCCCTGGTCTTCGGCCACTACGGGGACCGCCTCGGCCGCAAGCGGCTGCTCGTGCTGAGCCTGCTGCTCATGGGTGGCGCGACCTTCTGCATCGGCCTGCTGCCGACGTTCTCCACGATCGGCGTCGCCGCTCCGGTGCTGCTCACCATGCTCCGTCTCGTGCAGGGCTTCGCGCTCGGCGGCGAGTGGGGCGGCGCGGTGCTGCTGGTCTCGGAGCACGGTGACGCGAAGCGGCGCGGGTTCTGGGCCTCGTGGCCGCAGACGGGCGCGCCGGCCGGGCAGCTGCTCGCCACCGGTGTGCTGTCGGCGCTGACCGCGCTGCTCTCGGACGCCGCGTTCACCTCGTGGGGCTGGCGGATCCCGTTCCTGCTCTCGGGCGTGCTCGTGATGGTGGGGCTGTGGATCCGGCTTTCGGTCGACGAGTCCCCGGTGTTCAAGGCGGCGCTGGCCAGGGCGGAGGCCCGCAAGGCGGAGGAGTCCACGATCGAGCGGCTGCCGCTGGTGTCGGTCCTGCGCGACCACTGGCGGGACGTCCTGGTGGCGATGGGTGCCCGCATGGCGGAGAACATCAGTTACTACGTCATCACCGCCTTCGTCCTCGTCTACGCCGTCGAGCACGCGGCCCTGGGCAAGCAGACCGCGCTGAACGCCGTGCTCATCGCCTCCGCGGTGCACTTCGCCGTCATCCCGGCCTGGGGCGCGCTCTCCGACCGCGTCGGGCGCAGGCCGGTGTACCTGCTGGGCGCGGCGGGCGTGGGGCTGTGGGCCTTCCCCTTCTTCGCGTTGATCGACACGAAGAGCTTCCCGGCCCTGCTGCTGGCCGTCACGGGCGGCCTGGTGCTGCACGGCGCCATGTACGCGCCGCAGGCGGCCTTCTTCTCCGAGATGTTCGCGACCCGCATGCGCTACTCCGGGGCCTCGATCGGCGCCCAGTTCGCCTCCGTGGCCGCGGGCGCCCCGGCTCCGCTCATCGCGACCGCGCTGCTCGCGTCCTACGACAGCTCGGTCCCCATCTCGCTGTACGTCATCGCCGCCGCGCTGATCACGCTGGTCGCGGTCGGGGTGGCCAAGGAGACGCGCGGCCGGGACCTCGACGCCGTCGAGTCCGGGGCCCCGGAGGACGCCCCGCTGGCCCGGTCGGCCCACGCGGGCTGACCCGGGCGGACACGTTCCGCACCCCCGGTACGTGGACCCCGTCACGGCATGTCAGTGGCGGGGTCTACCGTCGTTACCGTGAGTGACACGAGAGCGATGACGGGGGTGCTGCACCATGTCGAGCTGTGGGTTCCGGAGCTGGAGCGCGCGGACGCCGAGTGGGGCTGGCTGCTGGGCGAGCTGGGCTACGTCCGGTACCAGCGGTGGGAGGCGGGCCGCAGCTGGCGGCTGGGGGCGACCTATATCGTCGTCGAACGGTCACCGGATCTCGTCGAGGGACCGCACGAGCGCCGCAGGGCGGGGCTGAACCACCTCGCGTTCCATGTGGCGGGCCGCGCGGAGCTGGACGCCCTGGTGGCCCGCTCGCCGGGGCACGGCTGGACGCTGATGTTCCCCGAGCTGCATCCGTACGCCGGCGGCGAGGAGCACTGTGCCGCCTACCTGGAGAACGGAGACGGGTTCGAGGTGGAGCTGGTCGCGGGCGCGGATCAGAGCTGACCGGCGGGGCCCGGCGGGCCCTCCTGCCCGGCGGAGAGCCGGTGCAGGCGCAGCGCGAGCTGGATCTCCAGCGAACGGTCCGGGGCCTGCCAGTCGGCGCCGAGCAGGTGGGAGATGCGCTCCAGGCGCTGCGCGACGGTGTTGACGTGCACGTGGAGGGCGTCCTTGGTGCGCACGGGGCTCATCCCGCTGGCGAAGTAGGCGTCCAGGGTGCGCACGAGGTCGGTGCCCCGGCGGCTGTCGTAGTCGGCGACGGCGCCGATCGTGCGGTGCACAAAGCCGTCGACGTCGCGCGACTCGGTCAGCAGGAGTCCGAGGAAGCCGAAGTCGTCGCCCGCGGCGCCCTCCCCGACCCGGCCGAGGGCGCGCAGCGTGTCTCCGCAGCGCTGCGCCTCCGCGTAGGCCAGGGCGACGGCGCCGGGCCGCCCGGCCGGCGCGTGGACGGGGCCGGACGCCCCCACCGTGACGGCCGCCTGCACCGCCGTGCCCAGCTGCTGGGCGATCCGGCGGGCGGTGGCGGAGGCGTCGGAGCCCGGCTCCAGCGGGAGCAGCAGCACGGTGCCGCCGTCGCGTGCGGCGGCCAGACCCCGCCGGGTGGCGGCGAGGTGGGAGGCGGCCGACCACAGCCGCTGCCGGTCTGCTGCGGCCCCGGCGTGCTCCTCGCCGACGCGGGCGGCGAGGACGACGTGCGGGGCGTCGAGGTCCGCGCGGAGCCGGCCCGCGCGTTCACGCAGCAGTGCGGGGTCACGCTGCGGGGCGTCGAGCAGGTCGTCCAGGAGTTCGCCCCGGAAGCGCTGCTCGGCCTCGGCGGCGGTGCGCCGGGCGAGCAGCAGCAGGGAGGTGACCATGGCGGCCCGCTCCAGCGTGCGCTGGTCGACGGGGTCGAGTTCGGGGTGGCCGTGCAGCACGAGGGCGCCCAGCAGTTCGCCGCCCGCGGTGACGGCGGCCGTCCAGGTCTGGCCCTGCCGTACGGCGTGGCCGTCCTTCCGGGAGCGGGCCACGGCGTCGGCGAGCACGTCGGGGACGGGGTCGCGGTCGGTGCCGACGACCCGCACCGTCCCGGAGAGCACCTCGGCGACGGCGTCCGCGACGTCGTCCACGCCACCGCCGCGCAGCACGAGTTCGGTGAGCCGGTCGTGCACCTCGGAGGCGCGTTCCAGCACGGCGCTGTGGCTGCGGATGGTGTCGTTGGCGGTGCCCAGGTCGGCGAGCGCGGACCGGGTCTCCTCCAGCAGGTTCGCCGTGTCGATGGCGACGGCGGCGAGCGAGGCGAGGGAGGCCAGCAGGGCGATCTGGCCGCGTTCGAACACCCGGGCCCGGCGGTCCGCGGCGTACAGCACCCCGATGACGCCGGTGCCCAGTACGAGGGGCACGCCGAGGATCGCCACCAGGCCCTCGTCGTGCACGGCCGAGTCGATCGGGTGGGTGTGCCGGAAGCGCTCGTCGTCGAAGTAGGACTCGGTGACGTAGGGCAGCGCGGTCTGCGCGACCAGACCGCCGAGCCCCTCCCCCATCCCGAGCCGTACCCGCTGGAACTCGGCGGAGACCGACCCCTCGGTGACCCGCATGTAGGTGTCGCCGGCCTTCCGGTCGATCAGGCTGAGGTAGGCGACGTCCGTGCCGAGCAGGGACCTCGCCCGCTGCACGATGGCCTGCAGCACCGAGTCCAGGTCCCGCAGGCCCGCGAGGTCGCCCGCCGTCTCGAACAGCGCCGACAGCTCGGCCTCGCGCCGCCGCCGGCCCTCCAGTTCCGCCCGCACGCGCAGGGCCAGCAGCTTGGCCTGCTCCATCTCCGCGAGCACGGCGGGGGGCGCGCCCTCGGCCCTGGCCGCGAGGACGGGCCGCTCGTACTCCTCGGCCGGCGCCCCGCGGGCGAGCAGCCGCAGGAAGGGTGCGTCGGAAGGGCTGTGGGGAGCCATGGTTCCGCCGTCGTCGTCGGGGGCGTGGAGTGGGTCGCGGGGCACGCTGTCAGAGATACCGGCAGATCAGTGTGCCGTCCATCCACCGTCCATGGTGAGCGAGGCACCGGTGATGAAGGACGCCTGCGGCGAGCAGAGGTAGGCGGTCAGTTCGGCGACCTCCTCGGGCTCCACCAGCCGCTTCACGGCGGAGTCGGCGAGCATGATCTCGGTGACGACCCGCTCGGGATCGATGCCGTGCGCGGCCGCCTGGTCGGCGATCTGCCGCTCGACGAGCGGGGTGCGCACATAGGCGGGGCTGATGCAGTTCGAGGTGACGCCGCGTGCGGCGCCCTCCAGGGCGGCGGTCTTGGACAGCCCCTCCAGCCCGTGCTTGGCCGAGACGTAGGCGCTCTTGTAGGCCGAGGCCCGCAGACCATGGACGGAGGAGATGTTCACGATCCGGCCCCAGCCCTGCCCGTACATGTGCGGCAGCGCCCCCCGGATCAGCCGGAAGGGCGCCTCCAGCATCACCCGCAGCACCGTGGCGAAGACGTCGGGCGGGAAGTCCTCGATGGGGCGGACGAGTTGCAGCCCGGCGTTGTTGACCAGGATGTCGGTGCCCGCGGCGGCCTGCTCGGCGGCGTCGAGGTCGGTCAGGTCCAGCGTCACGGTCTCGACGGCGCCGGGGCGGCCGCCCGCCGCGGCCTGTTCCGCGAGCTCGGCCAGGCCTTCGGCGTCCCGGTCGGCGGCCCGCACCTTGGCGCCTGCGGCGGCCAGGCGCAGGACGCACGCGCGGCCGATGCCGCCGGCGGCGCCGGTGACGAGCGCGGTGCGTCCGTCCAGGTCCGGCGGCCCGGACGGCGGGACGGGGCCTGCTGCGGAACGGGGCGCGGGGGGCGTGGGCGTCATGCACTGCAGGCTAGGCAGCGCGTGGGTCCCGACCGATGTGTGCGCCGCCCACACTCGTGACACCGCCCGTGGGGGCGGCGCACACTCACTCCTGCGGCGGCCCCGCGGGCTCGAACCAGGTCGGGCCGTCGGACAGCGCGTGCTTGAGGCGCAGCCGCCCGTGGTTGCCGAGGTCGGGCAGACCGTCCACGTCGAACCAGCCGACCTCCAGCGACTCGTCGTCCGCGACGCGGGCCCGCCCGCCGACGGCCCGGCAGAGGAAGGTGATGTCCACGTACTGGCAGCGGTCCCCGTTGGGGTAGAGGACCGGGTCGATCGTCTGGACAAGGACGACGCGCTCCACGACCGCGCGCACGCCGGTCTCCTCCAGCACCTCGCGGACGGCGGTCTCGGCGGGTTGCTCGCCGGGTTCGGCGATGCCGCCGATGAGGGACCAGCGTCCGTTGTCCGCCCGCCGGTTCAGCAGGACGCGGTCGTCGTCGTCGAGGACGACCGCCGTGACACCGGGCAGGAGCAGCTGCCGGTGGCCGACGAGGGCCCGCAGCTCGCGGAGGAATTCGGGAATCGGCACGCCGCCGAGCCTACGTCCTCGGCCGGGCCCTCCCGTGGATCAGGTCCGTGAGCGCGGCACTTGCCGTTCGCGCACGGGATCTCCACATCCCGAGCCCCCAGCGGTTACGGTGACCCCCGGGGAACCCCCCGGCCCCGGGGGTCAGGGGGTGCGCTGATGGACACGCGAACCGGTGGCACGCGGTCAGGCGTCGGGGGCGCCGACGACGGCCCGGCGGAACGCCCGCGCTCCGGATGGACGGACGCGGTCGGCGCGCTGGTCCTCGCCGGCTGCGCGGTGTGGTCGCTGGTCGCCGCGGCGGGCCGCCCGGCCCGTCCGGAGGGCGTGCTCCTGGCCGTCCTGGCGGTCACCGCCGGATACGCGGCAGGCCGCGTGGGCGGCGCCCTGCGTCCGGTGGCCGTCCCCGCCGTGGCGGCCCTCACCGCGGTCGTCCTGGTGGTCGCCCTCCCCGGGCGCCTGTCCGGCGGCCCGGACACCCCACCGCTCGGGTACGCGAACGCCGACGCCGCACTGATGGTGCTCGCCACCGGCGCCGCCTGCTGCGCCGCCTGGGCCGCGCGGACCCGACCGCTCCGGCTGGGCCTGCGCCTGCTCGGCGCCACGGCGGCCGGGTTCGCGCTGGCCGTCGGCTCCGCCGCGGGGTTCGCGGCGTGCCTCGGGGTGGTCCTGTGCTCGCTGGCCGCCGACCGCACGCGCCGCGCGGCCGGTCTCGCGGGCCTGGCCCTGGCCCTCGTCGTGGCGGTCGGCGGCACCTGCGCGGTCGCCGTCGACGCCCTGCCGCCCGGGCTGTCGGCTTCGCTGTCCGGGCAGCTCACCCCGGCCCGGGTCCGGCTGTGGCACGACGCCCTGGAGACCGCCCGGGACCATCCCGTACGCGGGATCGGCCCGGGCCGCTTCGCCGAGGCGGGCACCGCACCGGCTCGCTCGGCGCCCGGCGGGGGCACGCCGTAGTCGGCGCCCCTGCAACTGGCCGCCGAGCAGGGACTGCCCGGCGTCGCCCTCCTCGCCGCCTCCTACGTCTGGCTGCTCTGGGCCCTCCAGCGCCCCCGACGGCATGCCCTGGGGTCCGCGCACCCCCGAGGACGTCACCGCGCACGCCCTGGCCTGCGCCCTCGCCGCTGCCGAGCACCGCCC
>NZ_JARAVK010000301.1:0-9751 GCF_033792765.1 Streptomyces sp. PA03-6a
CATACGTGCGCGGCGTGGAGGTCAACCGGCGGGCCCGGGAGCTCTATGGTCGGGCACGGCAGACCGGGAAGATCTACACGGCTGGCGAGTACGCGGTGATCACGTCGGCGGGATGGCTTGATGCGCCGGATTACGTTGCCGACGCCTTGGGGTTGGCGAAAGAACGGCGCGCTGTGCATCGCCGGCGGGTGACCAGTAACCAGACCGGACCAATCACCTTGTCGACGTCCTGGTTCGCTCCGGAGATGGCGCAACGGGCGCCGAGGCTCATGGACCCCGAGCGCATCCAGGAGGGCACGCTGCTGTACGTGGAGCAGATGACGGGACGCCAGGGGAGCTATGCGGAGGATCGCATGAGCGCCCGCACCGCGACGGAGGAGGAGACGGCGGACCTCGGCCTGGAGGCTGGATCGGCTGTCCTTATCGTGCACCACGTGGTCTATGACCTGCAGGACCGGCCGTTGGAGTTCGCCGAGGCCACCTACCCGCCCAACCGGTGGGCGTTCGAACAGGGTTACCCGCTGACCTGATCGATTCGGGCCAAGTGCCCCGAACCCCTTGCCTGACCCAAGTGGCTAATGCCACTATCCACGAAGTGGCTAAGGCCACTTCGAAGGAAGGGGCGCGGTGTGAGCGGTGAAAGGCCGTTAGGGAACCGGAGGTCCGCCTGCCGGGGGTGCCGCGGTCGGGGCTGGAAGTTCGTCAGCTCCCGGACGTCGTTGGCGTTATCCGTTGCCAATGGGCGCCCCCGCGCCGTCTCCAAGCGGCGCTGCCTTGACTGCGATGGGACCGGCGAGGAGTAACCGCGGATGGATGGCATCGGCAAGGGGCGCCGTGACCACGGCGCTGACGACGGCCAAGTGCTCGGCTCGATGACCCTGTACCCGCTGCCTGAGTCGGTGTGCCGGGCTCGTCGCTGGTTCAGGCACTTCATCACCAAGCACGAAGTCGCCTGTTCGGTCGACGACTGTGTCTTGATGATCTCGGAGCTCGTGACGAACGCGATCCTCTACGGGCGAGCCGAGGAGGAATGGCTTGTGCGGGTGGAGTGGCGACGGGATGGGAAGTCCCTGCGGGTGGACGTACACAACCCGGGCTTTCCTGCGAGCGTCCGGCTGCGGTACCCGGCGGCAAATGAGGCCCATGGGCGTGGGCTGGGACTGGTCGATGCTTTGTCGGACTCCTGGCGCGCCGGCCCCAGTCGCTTCGGCGGGACGGTTGTGTCGTTCGAGATGGCCGACGCGTGGCCGTCGTGAGTGGGATGCGGTCTGGCTCGTCAGCCAGCTAGCGTGCGTGTCAGCCAGCTGGGTACGCTGGTTGACCAGTTGACTTGACCAATCCCGACTAGGCGGCGCCCGTGGCGTACGAAGTGGCTGCACCAAAGTACGTGCGGCTCGCGCAGACGATCCAAAGTCGGATCGAGGACGGCACCTATCCGCCAGGGTCGCTGGTGCCGAGCGAGAACCAGCTTGTGCAGGCGTCCGGAATGTCGCGGCCGACTGTTGTCCGGGCTCTCGAACTGCTCAAGCGGGACGGTTGGCTGGAGTCCCGGCAGGGCTTCGGGACGATCGTGCGCGGCCGCCCGGAGGTCGTCGAGCAGCGTGACCGCCGAGGCCGCGAAGCCTTGGAACGGGACGAGTCACGGACTCCGGGGCGTCTCGTTGATGTGGGGGAAGTCCAGGTCCCGCGCCGAGTTGCGTCCTTGCTCGGCCTGCCGCAGGGAGCCCATGCGCTCGTGCGCCGCCTTCTGATCGAGGAGGACGGTGAGCCCGTGGAGCTTGCTTCTTCCTACTTCCCGGCCGGCCTGGTCGAGGGGACTGAGCTCGGCAGCTCCGAACTTCTGGCTGAGAGCCCGCGAGCGCATCTCGAAGCGCGCAAAAAGGTGCGCTTCGATCACGTCACCGAGCGCGTTTCGGCGCGTCCTGCGGGGGACGAGGATGCGGGCCTGCTGGGGCTGACCGCGGGGGACCCCGTACTTGGCGTTCTGGTGGTGGCGCGTGATGCCTCCGGGAGGGTGTTGCAGGTCGTCGATGTTCTGCTCCCCGCCGACCGGCAGGAACTTGAAGACACTTATCGGCTCAACTGACCTGCCCTTAGTCGTTGGTTGAGGTCTCCCGACCCTTCAACTCCACTTGACAAGTCAACCTGGCGTCCCTAACTTCGAACTTGCTAAGTCAACCTGTCAGGCGACGGGTTGATGTGACCCGACAAGGGAGATTTGTTGTGCGTGTGATCCGTGTCGAGACCTCGGCGGCGACGATCCTGCTGACCGAGGCACCTTCGCCCAAGGTCCGGGACCGGCAGACCGGCGAGATCGCCAAGGACGCCGTAAGCGGCGAAATTCTGATGACCGTGGGTGTCGTCTACATCGACGAGGGGGAGTCCTCGCTGATCCAGGTCACCGTGCCGGAGAGCGGGGTGACCGATGGGCTGGCTGTGGGCTCGCCGATCGCGCTGCCCGGCCTGGTGGCCCGTCCGTGGGAGAGCGTCTTCAACGGGCAGAGCCGCCACGGCATCGCCTACCGGGCCCTTGTCGTGGCGCCCGGAGTGTTCGCGACGGCTGGACAGGAGGCCTGACACCGGTGTCCGAACTGCTGACGCTCGTGGAGGTGGGTGGGCCGCTCGCTGCGATAGGCGGCGCGGCCTACGCCCGGCACGCGCATCCGGCGGCGTACTGGTCCACGGTCGGGCTGCCGTTATCGGTGGCCCGGCTGCTGGCCTCGTACTCCTCCACCATGGAGGCATGCGGCCTGACGGTCGAGCCCTCCCGCTGGCGGGCCCTGGCCATCAGGGCGACCACTCATCGCGAGGTCCGTCCTGTGCCGCCGCGCCGCGGGCTGGTTCGCCCGACATCGACAGGCCTGCGCGTGCGGCTTCGCCTGGCCCCGGGGCAGGAGCCGGCGGACGTAGCCGCCTCTACCGAGCGACTGCGCCACGCCTGGGGCGTCCATGCGGTCCACGTCCGGGACATCAAGCCTGGCGTCGTCGAATTGCGGCTGGTCGGTTACGACGTGCTGCGGAAAGTGCGGATGCCCCGGAAGGCGGGCGCCGACTTCCTCAAGATCCCGGTGGCGCTGCGGGAGGACGCAACCGCCTGCGTCCGTGACTACCGCGTCGTGCCGCACCAACTCGTCCTCGGCGCGACCCTGTCCGGCAAGTCCATGTTCCTCAGGAACCTCTTCACCGGACTGGCCAGGCAGCCCGTCGTCCTCGTGGGGATCGACTGCAAGCGCGGAGTGGAGTTGGCGCCCTTTGCCGCTCGGCTCTCGGCTCTGGCGACCGATCCGGAGCAGGCGGCGGAACTCCTGCCGGCGCTCGTCCAGGAGATGGAGGACCGCTACGACCTGATCAAAGCCCGGCAAGGGATCGCTCCCGGCGCGTCGGGCGAGGAGATCACCTCGGACATCTGGGGCCTCCCCGAGGACAGGCGCCCGCCCCCGATCGTGCTGTTCATCGACGAGGTGGCCGAACTGTTCCTCGTCGCGACCCGCAAGGACGAGGAACGGCGCGACGAGATGGTCACGCATCTCATCCGGCTCGCCCAACTCGGCCGCGCCGCAGGCATCTACCTGGAAGTGTGCGGCCAGCGTTTCGGCGCCGAACTTGGCAAGGGCGCCACCATGCTCCGGGCCCAGCTCACCGGCCGTGTGTGCCACCGAGTCAACGACGAGGCCTCCGCGAAGATGGCGCTCGGCGACATCGCCCCCGAAGCCGTTGGGGCCGCGTGCGCCATCGCACCGGAACGCCCAGGACTCGCCGTCGTCGGTGACACCTCCGGCGGCTGGTCCCGCATCCGCACCCCGTACCTGTCCCTCGCCGAAGCGGCTGCCATCTGTCGCGAGACGGCCGATCTCGCACCGGACGTGCCCGCTCTGGTGTCGTTCCGTCCGGACGTACCGTCCCTGCCGACGAAGCACCTGGACCCGGCGCCGAAACTCCGCCCGGTTATCGACTGACCCGTTCTACTCCTCGGCCGGCGTGACCGCCTCGCGCCACGTCCCTACCCCCGCCTTGCCCGAAACCGGAAGGAGCCGTGCCGTGCGCGCTCACCTGGCCCGAGTCGATGCGGTGCTGATTCAGGCGGTCATCGCTGCCGCGCTGTCCTTCGCCCACCTGCACGACATCGCCGCGGCGGCTGGGCAAGACGGCTGGAAGGCCTGGGCCTACCCCATCTCCGTCGACCTCCTGTTGGTGGCGGCCTGGCGACGACTGCGGTCCGGGAGCTCCCGGGCGGCCGGCTGGTCCTGGTTCCTGATCGCCCTGGTCGCCTCACTCGGCGCCAACGTCGCCACCGCGGGACTGCTCAACCTGGCCGACGTACCGGCCTGGCTGCGCATCCTCGTCGCGGGCTGGCCGGCGGTCGCCTTCCTCGGCGGCACGCTGCTCGCCCACGCGGCGCCGATGCCCTCCACCGCCAACGAACCGCACGACGACGCGGACGCCGAGCCGCTGCCGGAACCACGGGCGGAACTGCCCGCACTCCCCGCAAACCCTCCAGCCCGGCCGCAGGCGGAGATTCCGCCCGCCCTCGTCCAGCACGCCCGCAAGATCGCCGACGACCACCGGGCCCGGACCGGAACCGCCATCGACGCGACCACGCTTCGCGCCCGGCTCGGCGTCGCCGCCCCGCTCGCCGAAGCCATCGCCGCCAAACTCACCTGACCTGGAGCAATCGCCCTTGCGTCCGACCACCCTGCGCGCCCTCAAGCGCGCCGCAGAACTCGTCCGACAGAACCAGTTCACCGAAGCCGTGCTCGTCGCCGAGCCGGTCATCCTCGCCGCCGACTACGCCGAGGCAGCCGAGATCCGCCGCTGGCTGACCGAGCACGTCCACGACTTCACCAGCCACCAGGAGGCCTCTTGATGCCCGCCAATCCCCGGTTCCGCAACGTCCGCCGCATCGGCCCCGTACAGGTCGCCACCTACTTCGACGGACGCGGCCGCACCAAGCACACCGCCGCGTGCACCGTCCCGCGCTGCGGCTTCTCCACCGATTACGACAGCCGCCCCGCCGCCGAGCTCGCCGCCCGCACCCACCGCTGCTCGGCCCGCTGAGGAGGCACCCGTGACCGTCACCCTGCCGCTCGTCGCCGTCCTGGGCGTCATCGCCTGGGCCGCGATCAAGTTCCTCGGAGTCCGCATGTGGGTCGCCGTAGTGATCGCCCTCTTCGGCTTCTACCTCGCCGACACCTTCCTCGCTCCCGCCATCGACTCCGGCACCCGCTCCGGGGTCGAGGTCGTCAACGGCACCCACGACTGAGAGGAGACCCACCCATGCTCCGCCCCAAGCTTCCCGCCATGCCCGACACCCTGGCAGTCCGGGACGACCACGCGCAGACCTGCTCCTGCCGTCACTCGGCAACCCACGCGGGGACACAGGCGCCTGCCCGCACCGTCACGCCCTACGTGAGTGCCGGGGCCGGCGTCGTCGTGGCCCTAGTCGTCGTCGGCATCGTCCTGACCGCGCTGCTGGCCACCGTCGCCCTCACCGCCGTGGCCGTGGCCATCGCTGCCCTGGTACTGCGCTCCCTGTTCAACACGACCACCGAACGATGACGGCCCGCCGGGGCGGCAACACGCCGCCAAGCATCCGACCGCCCCGGCAGGCCCAGCCCCTCACGACCGAAGCCGAAAGGACACAGGACATCATCACCCGCCCCGCAACACCCCCAGTAGCCGAACTCGGGCAACTCGCCTCCCTCGGCACCCTCCCAGCCCTCGCCCGACAGCTCTCCGGGCTCGGCGGCTGCGCCCGACCGGTACGACTCGACGGCTACCGAACGGAACACCGAGTCGACCCGGCAACCGGCGAGATCGGACCCGTCCTGCACCACCTCGACTCGACGACGCTCCCCGCCGGCCGACTCCTCGTGCCGTGCAAGAACCGTCGGGCCACCCGATGCACCGCCTGCGCGGAGACCTACCGCCGCGACACCTACCACCTGATCACCGCGGGCCTGCGCGGCGGCAAGGGAACCCCCGAGCACGTGGCCACGCACCCCCGGGTGTTCGCCACCTTCACCGCGCCCGGCTTCGGGCCCGTCCACAACCGGCCCACCGACAGCCGCGGAGAGGTGCGCCCCTGCCGCTGCGGGCTGCTGCACCACCAGGAGGACGACGCCCTCGGCACACCGCTCGACCCCGACACCTACGACTACGAGGCAGCCGTGCTGTGGAACGCGCACGCCGGAGCCTTATGGCGGCGCTTCTCCATCTACCTGCGCCGGGAGGTGGCCAAGCGCGCCGGACTGACCCAACGCGCCTTCCGGGACCACGCGCGGCTGTCCTTCGCCAAGGTCGCCGAGTACCAGAAGCGCGGCGCCGTCCATTTCCACGCGGTCATGCGCCTCGACGGCCCGGACGGCGGCTCCACGCCGCCCCCGGCCTGGGCCACCCCCGAACTACTGGCCGATGCGATCCACGCCGTGGCCGCACTGGCATCCGTCGACGGCCCGGTGATCGACGGCCGTGCGCACACCTTCGCCTTCGGCCGCCAACTTGACGTCCGCACCATCCGCAGCGCGGACTTCGACGGCGGCACAGAGCTGACCGAGCGCGCTGTCGCCGCCTACATCGCCAAATACGCCACCAAAGGCGCCGAGACGGCCACCGGCACCCTCGACCGCCCGCTGAGGTTGTTGGCCGAGCTGGGACATCTGCGGATCTCCGACCACGCACGCCGCATGATCCGCACGGCGTGGACCCTCGGCGCACGCCCCGAACTCGAAGAGCTCCGGCTCCGCGCCTGGGCCCACATGCTCGGCTTCCGCGGCCACTTCTCCACCAAGTCCCGCCGCTACTCCACCACCCTCGGCGCCCTGCGCAACGCCCGCGCCGAATGGCGACGCACTGAGGCCCTGACCGCGCTCGGCATCGACCGTCACGACGAGACGACGCTCGTCCTTTCCCACTGGGTCTTCGCTGGCACCAGTTTGACCCCCGGTGAGGCCTGGCTCGTGGCCTCACTCGCACCCGCCCTCGGAACGGAAGGAGAACCCACACCGTGACTGGCAGCCGCGACGAGCTGATGACCGTCCCGCAGATCCTCGCCGAACTCGGCGGGGTGTCCCGGCGCACCTTCTATCGCTGGCGTGAACTGGGCCACGGCCCGGATGCCTTCAAGTTGCCGAACGGCGAGCTGCGAGTGTGGCGCAGCGACTTCGTTGCCTGGCTTCGGCAATTGGAGGGGACCGCGGCATGAAGTCTCTGCAGGTCAAAATCTGGGGCGTCCGTAAGCGGCCCTACAAGACACCGTCATACGACGTGCGCTGGTCGGTGGCCAGCCAGGTGTTCTCCGAGACGTTCAGGACAAAGGGCCTCGCCGACCACTACCGCTCCAAACTGCTGCGGGCCTCGCACGACGGTGAGGAGTTCGACGTCGAGAGCGGCCTCCCCGAGTCGATGGCGGAGAAGAAGGCCTCACTGACCTGGTACGAATTCGCGCTCAGGTACCTGGCCATGAAGTGGCCGCATGCAGCGCCGAACACTCGTGTCAGCATCAACGAATCCCTGGCGTCGGTGACCGTGGCACTCCTCGACGAGCGTCCTGGCCGTCCGCCCGCGGAGGAGTTGCGCAAGGCCCTGCGCAACTGGGCATTCGTCCTGCCAGGGCCGAACGATCGGGATCTCCCATCGGACGTAGAAAATGTCCTTCACTGGGTCGCCAAAGCCTCCCGCCCCCTCGCTGATCTCGGTGACCCCGTGACCGGACGCGCCGTACTCGACTCCCTCAAGCTCAAGCTCGACGGCACTGCCGCAGCTGCCGAGACCGTACGTCGGAAGCGACGGACCCTCGTCAATGCCATGCATTACGCGGTCGATCTGGGCGAGTTCTCCGAGAATCCGCTCGGCGGCGTGAGGTGGCAGAAGCCCAAGGTTTCCAGCGAAGTAGATCCTCGGGTCGTTGCCAACCCTCACCAGGCTCGTTCCTTGCTGTGCGCGGTGTCCTACCTCGGCGGGTACCGGCGTGCCCGGGGCCGGCGTCTGGTCGGTCTGTTTGCGGCGATGTACTTCGGGGGCCTGCGCCCCGCCGAAGCGGTCGGGCTTGCCGAGACTGATCTCACCCTGCCGGCCACCGGATGGGGCTCCGCCCTGCTGCACCGAACGCGCCCGAGTGTCGGAAAGCTGTGGACCGACTCGGGGGAGAGCCACGACGACCGCGGGCTGAAGAACCGGCCGGCTGAGGACGTGCGACGGGTGCCGATTCCTCCGCAGCTTGTGGCGATCTTCCGGGAACACCTCGACACCTTCGGAGTGGCCGACGACGGGAGGCTGTTCTTCAGCGAGGGCGGGGGAGTGGTCTCCTCGTCCTCGTATTACCGAGCCTGGCAGGAGGCCCGTCTGCTGGCGCTGCCGCCTGTGGTGGCCGCATCGCCCCTGGCCCGGCGTCCGTACGACCTGCGGCACTCGGCGCTGTCGACGTGGCTGAACGCGGGCGTGGATGCCACGGAGGTTGCCGAACGGGCAGGCAACAGTGTGGAGGTCCTGCTGAGCCGCTACGTCAAATGCATCGACGGTCGACAGGAGATCGCCAACCGCAAGATCGAAGAGCTGTTGCGCGAGTACGAGTGATCATACTTCGACGGGCGCAGGCCCTGGTTTCTCCAGTGCCTGCGCCTTCTCATGCCCAAAGCTGTAGATGATTAATGGCCGTTATGCTGAGGCGCTGCCAGCCCGATCTCCGGGTTGTACCAGTCTGGAAGTTCCTGAGTAGCGCGCACCTCAAGGCGCATGAGTGCTCGCACGTGTCCTTGCTGCGCGGTGATCGAGTCCAAAAGACCAATGATGCGCTTGAGCCTCTCCTGACGAGTGGGCGAGTCTGGCCCACCCGCTGCGTCCATCAGGTGCTCGTAGGCGACGGCGAGTTGTTCGTTCACGCGGCTCTCGATCGCTAGGACCGCGTCGCTTGCCACCAGCTGGGCTTCAGCACGAGTGTCCCGTTGGGCACGTCGTGCGGTATTGACTTCCGCTGCTTCCGCGTCGACTGATCTCGATTTGAGCGCGTGGGCGTACGCCAGCATCGCGTCTCTGTAATAGCGATCATTTGCGTTCAGCTGAACGTAACAGTTGCGGAGTTGATCAATCTTGCGTTGATCTTCAGAAGCTCGCTGTTCCGTGGTGCGGGCCCGCTCTTCCCGCTCCCGCCGCTGTGACTCGGCACGCTGTGCGAGGACCTGAGTGATCACTCCCGAAGCCAGCGTTCCGAGTACGCCGACGCTCGCCACGATCACAGAAATGGTCCCACCGGACATCCCCACCCCCTGGGACTCACCTGACTGCGCTGATGTGCAGACACTAGTCAACCCAATCGGGTGGCTCGCCCCAATCGCTGGAGATCGTCGAGGGAGCAGCGTCAGTGTGGCGCGCCGGGGTTCTCGCGTGTAGGAGGTCGCCGATCAATCGCTCGCATCCCAGGCGCCCCGTGTTGGCGTGGCTGACCAGGAGCGATGCCTCAAGATCCCGTCCACGGATAGTCCACAGACCCCGTCCTACGCCCACTTTCGGCGACACACGCCTGCGCATACGCAAAGACCCCGCGCTCAGCGTCTTGGCTGGTGGCGGGGTCTTTTGGCACCTCGTGCGAGGTGCCCCCGGCAGGATTCGAACCTGCGCACACGGCTCCGGAGGCCGTTGCTCTATCCCCTGAGCTACGGGGGCGTGTCGGCCGCTGTGGCGGCGACGGGTGAAACCTTACCAGCCTGGAAGGGGTGTCCGTGTACAGGGTTTCCGGGGAGGCGGGTTGCGGGTGGGG
>NZ_JARAVK010000302.1:0-9699 GCF_033792765.1 Streptomyces sp. PA03-6a
TCCCCGGAGGCGTCCCCTCCCCGCGCACAGGGCTGATCCGGCGGCTCCCCGGGCACGCCCGCCCCGCCGCCCGCCACGCCGACAGGACGGCCGCCGGGGCGGGCGCGTACGGGCGCGTACGGGTACGGACGCACCGCGGTCAGGGCCGCCGGTGCTCCACGGGCAGCCGGGCCGGATCCAGAGCCAGCTCCCCCACGGTCTGGCCGCCGCTGGACTCCCCCGTGGGCCGGAAGCCGAGCCCCAGGTAGAAACGTTCCGGGCCGTCCTCGCCGGGATGCCAGGTGGTGGTGACCCGGGTGCCGCCCCGGCGCAGGATCTCCGCCGCCACGGACTCGACGGCGAACCTGCCGTAGCCACGGCCCTGTTCGCCCGCCGCGACGGCGAGGCGCCACAGACCGGAGCGAAGGTCGGTGCCGGTTCCGTCGGCCGCGAAGTCGATGTCGAAGAAGGCCATCAGGAAACCGACGATCCGGTCGCCGTCGACGATCAGCCGGGGCCAGGCCGTCTCCCCGTACGCGTACGCCTCCGCGAGGGACTTCACGACCGGCGCCACCAGGTGTTCCTGGTCGGGGCGGACCTTCAGGGCGATCGCGGCGCCGACGTTGTCGGGGGTGATCTTCTCCAGACGGAGCGTGCTGGTCATACCCGGAACCCTAGGACGGTGCGTCAAGCGCAATTCCCCGGCCGCAGCCACCCCGCGGCGCTCCCTCAGGACGGGGGCGCCACCCGGGCCGGGCTCCCGCGTACGGCCAAGGCGGCGCCATTGCCGGCCGGGACACCCGGCAGCGCCCACTCCCCAGGCCCGCGCGATGGGTGCCCCTCGAACAGCAGGACCGCCCGGCACCGGTGATCGGCTCTCTCCGCCCGCACCCACCGCCGGGTCCCCACCCGGGTCCGGCCGGCAGCGGCTGATGCGAGCGCCCCCGCGGAGTGCAACGCCCGCCAGGGCGGCGCCACTACCGCGCGGCACCCGCTCCACCCGGCCGCCTCACACAACCGGGCCTCACCCAGGTCATGCTCCCCGCGCGCGATCCGGGGCGGTCTGCGCGGACTCGACGCAACGCCATCGGCCGGAGACACCGCGCGGGGCCGGCCCGACGAGACGCACCCTCCACCGGCCGACTCCCGCCACGGGCGCCACGCGGGGCGGGCTCCCCACGCGGACGGCGACGCGGCGCCGCCATCGCCGACGCCTTACGCGCCGCCAGGGGCGCTAGCCGATGTCGGGCGGGTCGATGCGGACCCGGACCGGGTCGGGCTCCTTGCGGGCGATGCGGGCGGTCTGCGCGGACTTCAGGGCGGCAGCCAGGGCGGAGCCCTTGCCCGGCGGCACGCGCAGCAGCACGCGCTCCCAGCGCTCACCGGGTGGGGTGTCCCCGGAACGACGGGGCCGCGCGGGATCGGTGATCGGCAGCGGCACCGGACCGAGCACGTCGGTGCCCTCCGGGAGCCGGACCGTGGCCAGCAGGTCGGCGACGGCGGCGGGGCGGCCGCTGACGGCGGCCATCCGGGAGACCGGGGGGAAGCCCAGCTCGGCGCGTTCGGCCAGCTCGCGCACCGCGTGGCCGACCGGGTCCCAGCGGACGAGGGCCTGCACGGGACGCAGCGTGGGCTCCCCGAGGACGACCACCGTGCCGCCCTCGCCGGCCGGGCGCACCAACGCCGCCGCGGCCGCCCAGCGGCGCAGGGTCTCCTCCCCCGCCCGCAGGTCCGGGCGGTTGAGCAGCGCCCAGCCGTCCAGCAGCAGCGCCGCGGCGTAGCCGCCCTCCGCGACCGGTTCCGCGCCCGGGGTCGAGATCACCAGCGAGGGCGTGCCCGGCACCGAGGCGAGTACGCCGTCCCGACCGGAGGTCCGCACCGGCACCTTGGGGAAGGCCCGGCCGAGCTCGTCGGCGGTGCGCCGGGCACCGACCACCTGCGCACGCAGCCGGAAGCCGCCGCACTCCTTGCAGTGCCAGGCCGCCTCGGGCCGCCCGCACCAGCCGCAGTGCGGCGCGCTCTCCCCGTCGCCGAGCTGCAGCGGTCCCGCGCAGTGCGCGCACCGGGCGGGCTCGCGACAGCGCTCGCAGGCCAGCCGCGGTACGTAGCCCCGCCGGGGCACCTGCACCAGCACCGGGCCGCGCTGCAGCGCGTCCCGCGTCACCTGCCACGCCACCGACGGCAGCCGCGCCGCGCGCGCCGCGGCGTCCCGCGCCTCGTCGCCCTCGCCGACGGTACGGACCAGGGGCGCGGCGGCCCGGACCCGCTCGCGCGGTGCGGTCAGCGGCAGCGCCCACTGGGTGTCGACCAGCTGCGCGCCCTCCACGGTGCAGGTGAGGCCGCCGAGCAGGAAGCCCGCCCGCTCCTCCGCGGCCCGCAGCAGCAGGACGTCCCGGGCGTGCGGCTGTGGTGCGTGCTGCTCGGCGTGGCTGGAGTCGCCGTCGTCCCAGAGCACGGCCAGCCCCAGCTCCGCCACGGGCGCGAACATCGCGGCCCGGGTGCCGACGACGGCGCGTACGCTGCCCCGGCTCACCGCCAGCCAGCGGCGGTACCGCTCCTCCGGCCCGGCGTCGGCGGTCAGCAGCACATGGCGGCCCTCCCCGACGATCGCGGTCAGCGCCTCGTCGACGCGGGCGGCCGCGCGGCCGTCCGGTACGACGGCAAGCGCCCCGCGTCCCGAGGCGAGCGTCGCCGCCATGGCGCGGGCGATCTCCTCGGGCCAGTGGGGCCCGGGCAGCGCCGTCCACACCGCCCGCGGGGTGTCGCCGCGGGCCAGCGCCTGCAGGAACGCCGGCCCGGTCGGGTAGCGCCGCCACGGCCCGGGCTCGGGCGCGCCGGGAACGGGCAGTGGCTCCCGTACCGGCTCCGCCTCGACCTTGGCCCGGCGCGGTGGCACCGCGAGCTGCACGATGTCGGCGAGGGCGCCCGCGTAGCGGTCGGCGACGGCCCGGCACAGCCGCAGCAGCCCGGGGGTCAGCACCTCCTCGGGCGACAGGACCTGGGCGAGCGGGGCGAGGGGGCCGCGGTAGTCGCTCTCGGGGAGGCGGTCCACGATGAAGCCGTCGTGCAGCTCCCCGCCCTCGCGGCGGCCGCCCTTGCCCACGCGGCCGCCGAAGCGCACCCGGACGCGCACGCCGGGCCGCGCCTCGGCGTCCATAGCGGCGGGCACCGCGTAGTCGAAGTACTGGTCGAGGTGGAGCAGGCCCTTGTCGACCAGGACGCGGGCCACCGGCAGCCCCTCGGCCAGCGCCGCGCCCCGCCAGGTCCGCGGCTTGGCGCGGGGCTCCTTGGCCTTGCGCACGGTCTCCCGGATGAGGGCGAGCTGCTCTCCCCCGTGCGGCTCCGCCGCCGGGGACACCTGCCGGTCGTCCTCGCTGCTCACAGCCTCAGTGTTACCAGACGCGTCGGACACCGGACGCCGCCGGAGGTGTCCCCGCGCACGCCGACGGCCCCGGACCGATGGGGTCCGGGGCCGTCGTCAGGCCGTGGGGCGGGCGGGCCCCCGACGGCAGGGCCTAGAGGCCGGCCGCCTGGCGCAGCGCCTCGACGCGGTCGGTGCGCTCCCAGGTGAAGTCCGGCAGCTCGCGGCCGAAGTGGCCGTACGCCGCGGTCTGGGAGTAGATCGGGCGCAGCAGGTCGAGGTCGCGGATGATCGCGGCCGGGCGGAGGTCGAAGACCTGGCCGATGGCCTGCTCGATCTTCTCGTGGTCCACGGTGTGGGTGCCGAAGGTCTCCACGAACAGGCCGACGGGCTCGGCCTTGCCGATCGCGTAGGCGACCTGGACCTCGCAGCGCGAGGCGAGGCCCGCGGCGACGACGTTCTTGGCGACCCAGCGCATGGCGTAGGCGGCGGAGCGGTCGACCTTGGACGGGTCCTTGCCGGAGAAGGCGCCGCCGCCATGGCGGGCCATGCCGCCGTAGGTGTCGATGATGATCTTGCGGCCGGTGAGCCCGGCGTCGCCCATCGGGCCGCCGATCTCGAAGCGCCCGGTCGGGTTGACCAGCAGCCGGTACCCGTCAGTGTCGATCTTGATGCCGTCGTCCAGCAGCGCCTTCAGCTCCGGCTCCACGACGAACTCGCGGATGTCGGGCGCCAGCAGCGACTCGAGGTCGATGTCGCTGGCGTGCTGCGAGGAGACCACCACGGTGTCGAGGCGCACGGCCTTGTCGCCGTTGTACTCGATGGTGACCTGGGTCTTGCCGTCCGGGCGGAGGTAGGGGATGGTCCCGTTCTTGCGGACCTCGGACAGCCGCCGGGAGAGCCGGTGCGCCAGCGTGATCGGGAGCGGCATCAGCTCGGGGGTCTCGTCGCAGGCGTAGCCGAACATCAGGCCCTGGTCGCCCGCACCCTGCTTGTCGAGCTCGTCGTCATCGCCCTCGACCCGGCTCTCGTACGCCGTGTCGACGCCCTGCGCGATGTCCGGGGACTGCGCACCGATGGAGACCGAGACACCGCAGGAGGCGCCGTCGAAGCCCTTCTTCGACGAGTCGTAGCCGATCTCGAGGATCTTGTTCCGCACCAGGGTCGCGATGTCCGCGTATCCCTTGGTGGTGACCTCTCCGGCGACGTGCACCAGACCGGTGGTGATCAGCGTCTCGACGGCGACGCGCGAGGAGGGGTCCTCCTTGAGCAGCGCGTCGAGGATCGTGTCGCTGATCTGGTCAGCGATCTTGTCGGGGTGACCCTCGGTCACGGACTCCGAGGTGAACAGGCGGCGGGACACATCGCTCCCTGGGGTTGCAGCGGCTGCTGGCTGATCATTGGCGGCTCGCACAGGGCTGCGCCTGGCGGGCCATGGGTCAGTTTATCTGTCGACCATGTGCAGGGACACGGCATCTCGCACCTTGGATATGCCGTGACCTGCGACACTGTGCATCACCTCGGGACGGAACGCCAGTAGCGGACACGTACCGCCCCGAAGTGTCATCGCGGCAGGCGGGCGGCGACCAGGTCCCAGACCTGCTCGGCCAGCGCCTCCTTGGGCCCGTACGGCACGGCGGTCTCGCTGCCGTCCGCGCCGAGCACGACGGCCTCGTTCTCCTCGGATCCGAAGGCCTTGTGGTCCCCCACCTCGTTGACGACCAGCAGGTCACAGCCCTTGCGGGCGAGCTTGGCGCGACCGTTGGCGAGGACGTCGTCGGTCTCCGCGGCGAAGCCGACGACGATCTGGGCGGGGTGCGGCCGTTCGGCTGAAAGCTCGGCGAGCACGTCGGGGTTGCGCACCAGTTCCACGGGTGCGGGCTCCTCGCCGTCCTTCTTCTTGATCTTGCCCTCGGCGTAACGCGCCGGGCGGAAGTCGGCGACGGCGGCCGCCATCACGACCACGTCGGCGTCGGACGCGGCCTTCAGCACGGCCTCGCGCAACTGCACCGCCGTGCCCACGCGCACCACGTCCGCCCCCGCCGGGTCGGCGAGGCCGGTGTTTGCGGCGACCAGGGTGACCCGGGCGCCCCGGGCCAGGGCCGTGCGGGCCAGGGCGTAGCCCTGCTTGCCGGAGGAGCGGTTGCCCAGGTAGCGGACGGGGTCGAGGGGCTCGCGGGTGCCGCCGGCGCTGATGACGACATGACGTCCGGCCAGATCGGTCTCCAGCGCCCGGGGACCGCGCAGCAGCACACGGCGGCAGGCCTCGAAGATCTCTGCGGGCTCGGGCAGCCGGCCCTTGCCGGTGTCGACGCCGGTGAGGCGGCCGACCGCGGGCTCGAGGACGATGGCGCCGCGGCGGCGCAGCGTCGCCACGTTCTCCTGGGTGGCGGCGTGCTCCCACATCTCGGTGTGCATGGCGGGCACGAACACCACGGGACAGCGCGCGGTGAGCAGGGTGTTGGTGAGCAGGTCGTCGGCGAGCCCATGGGCGGCCTTGGCGAGCACGTCGGCGGTGGCGGGGGCGACCACGACGAGGTCCGCGCCCTGTCCGATGCGCACGTGCGGCACCTCGTGGACGCTCTCCCACACCTCGGTCGAGACGGGGTTGCCCGACAGTGCCGACCAGGTGGCCTCTCCGACGAAGTGCAGCGCCGAGGCCGTGGGCACGACGCGCACGTCGTGGCCCGACTCGGTGAACCGGCGCAGCAGCTCGCACGCCTTGTAGGCGGCGATCCCGCCGCTTACACCCAGGACGACCTGTGGCTTCCCCATCGACCTCTCCCGCGCTGTGTTGGACCGTGGTGCGTACCACCCATGACACACCACGGGCCCGGCGGTCGTGCCGCCGGGCCCGTGGTGAAACACCTGGGCGCGGTTACTGAGCGGGGCCCTCGACGGCCTCGGAGGTCAGCAGACCCGCGTTGATCTCGCGCAGCGCGATCGACAGCGGCTTCTCGTGCACGTGGGTGTCCACGAGCGGACCGACGTACTCGAGCAGGCCCTCGCCGAGCTGCGAGTAGTAGGCGTTGATCTGACGGGCACGCTTGGCCGCGTAGATCACGAGGCTGTACTTCGAGTCGGTTGCCTCGAGCAGCTCGTCGATCGGCGGGTTGATGATGCCCTCGGGCGTGGTGATGGAAGAGGACACGCTCTACCTTCCGATTGGGTGCAAAAAGATCAGACTACAGCCATCAAGGCTAGCAGCTCGCGCGCGACGTCCTCGACGGAGGTGTTCACCAGGGTGGTGTCGAACTCCGGCTCGGCCGCCAGCTCGACCCGCGCGGCCTCCAGCCGGCGCTCGATGACCTCGGGAGCCTCGGTACCCCGGCCGGTGAGCCGGCGGACCAGCTCGTCCCAGCTCGGCGGCGCGAGGAAGACCAGCTGCGCCTCGGGCATCGACTCCCGGACCTGGCGGGCGCCCTGCAGGTCGATCTCCAGCAGGACCGGCTCGCCGGCCTCCAGGCGCTCCAGCACCGCCTGGCGCGGCGTGCCGTAACGGTTCCCCGCGAACTCGGCCCACTCCAGCAGTTCGCCGTTGGCGACGAGCTTGTCGAACTCGTCGTTCTCGACGAAGTAGTAGTGCACCCCGTGCTCCTCACCGGGACGGGGCTTGCGGGTGGTGGCCGAGACGGAGAGCCACACCTCGGGGTGGACTGTGCGCATATGAGCGACGACCGTGCTCTTGCCGACCCCCGAGGGGCCGGAGAGCACGGTCAGCCGCGGACGTTCACTCATGGAGCGATTATCCCGGTTCCCGGAGGGTGCTGGGAACGTCAGGCAGCGGGGCTGCCGAACTCGCGCTCCAGGGATGCGATCTGGTTGGAGCCGAGCCCACGGACCCGGCGGCTCTCGGAGATGCCGAGCCGCTCCATGATCTGCTTGGCGCGGACCTTGCCCACGCCGGGCAGGGACTCCAGGAGGGCGGAGACCTTCATCTTGCCGATGACGTCGTTCTCCTGGCCCTGCTTGATGACCTCGTGCAGCGAGGCGCCGGAGTGCTTGAGCCGATTCTTGACCTCGGCGCGCTCCCGGCGAGCCGCGGCGGCCTTCTCGAGCGCGGCAGCGCGCTGTTCAGGGGTAAGGGGCGGAAGAGCCACGCCTACGTCACCTCGGAAGTAGAACTGTCGGATACGGACCGGTGTGGAACCTAGTCGCCCCCCACCTGCAGGGGCAACGTGAAACGCGCAGCTTGCGCGCTCTCGACGGAGACTAGCGGCCCGAGCGGCGTCAGTCAGCGCAAACAAGAAGAAAAGTCCTGGTCAGCGTCAACCGACCAGGACTTTTCGGACAAATCTGCGCAGGTTTCCGGACGTCTTGACCGCTACTTGACGACTTCGGCGAGCTGTGCGGCCTCGCGTTCCGCCGCTTCGCGCAGTGCGGAGACCGACGGTCCGAGCTTCAGCACGCCGCGGCTGACGCTCGGCACGACGTTGCGCACGGCCTCCCCGAAGACCCGCGGAAGGTCGGCCGCCGTCGCGCCCTGGGCCCCGATGCCGGGGGCGAGCAGCGGTCCGTTCACGGCGAGGTCCACACCCGCCTGGTCGAGCGTCGCGCCGACGACCGCGCCGACCGATCCGAGCGGCAGGTCGCCCTCGTTCTCCGCCGCGATGTGGTTCAGCATCACCTGCGCGAGGGACGCTCCGCTCGCCGTGGTTGACCGCTGCACCTCCGCGCCCTCCGGATTGGAGGTCAGGGCGAGCACGAAGACGCCGCTGCCGCTCGCCCGGGCGGCGTCCAGGGCGGGGCGCAGCGACCCGAACCCCAGGTACGGACTGACGGTGACCGCGTCCGAGAACAGCGACGAGGCAGGGTCCAGGTAGGTGGCCGCGTACGCGGCCATGGTGGAGCCGATGTCGCCGCGCTTGGCGTCCATCAGCACCAGGGCACCGGCCGCGCGGGCCTCGGCGACGGCCGTCTCCAGGACGGCGATGCCGCGCGAGCCGAAGCGCTCGAAGAAGGCGCTCTGCGGCTTGAGGACGGCGACCCGGTCGGCCAGCGCCTCCACCACGGTGCGGGTGAAGCGCTCCAGTCCGGCGACGTCGTCCTGCAGGCCCCAGTCGGAGAGCAGGGAGGAGTGCGGGTCGATGCCGACGCAGAGCGGTCCACGGGTGTCCATGGCGCGGCGCAACCGGGCGCCGAAGGGCTCGGGGTTCATCGCGGGGTGGCTTCCTTCCGGGTCTCGGCGCCGACGGCGTCGGCGAGGGTGGCGTACGGGCTGGCCTGCAGCAGTCCGGCCAGGTCCCGGTGGATCGTGCGGCACCAGAAGGGGCCTCGGTAGACGAAGGCGCTGTAGCCCTGCACGAGGGTGGCGCCGGCCAGGATGCGCTGCCAGACGTCCTCCGCGCTCTCGACCCCGCCCACGCCGACGAGGGTGATGCGGTCGCCGACGCGGGCGTACAGGCGGCGCAGCACCTCCAGGGAGCGTTCCTTGAGGGGGGCGCCGGACAGTCCGCCGGTCTCCTTGACCAGCGAGGCGTCCGAGCGCAGGCCGAGGCCGTCGCGGGCGATGGTGGTGTTGGTGGCGATGATGCCGTCCAGGCCGATGTCGAGGGCCAGCTCGGCGACGGCGTCCACGTCCTCGTCGGCGAGGTCCGGGGCGATCTTGACCAGCAGGGGGACGCGGCGATCGGTCACGGTGCGGTCGGCGGCCTCACGGACGGCGCCGAGCAGCGGCCGGAGGTGGTCGACGGCCTGCAGGTTCCGCAGTCCGGGGGTGTTGGGCGAGGAGACGTTGACGACGAGGTAGTCCGCGTGCCGGGCGAGCCGCTCGGTGGAGGTGACGTAGTCGGCGACCGCCTCCTCCTCCGGGACGACCTTGGTCTTGCCGATGTTGACGCCGACCGTGGTCGGGAAGACCGCCTTGCGGGCGGCCAGGCGCGCGGCGACGGCGGCGGAGCCCTCGTTGTTGAAGCCCATGCGGTTGATCAGGGCGCGGTCGGCGACCAGGCGGAACAGCCGCTGCCTGGGGTTGCCCGGCTGCGGCTGGGCGGTGACGGTGCCGATCTCGACGTGGTCGAAGCCGAGCATGGTGAGCCCGTCGATGCCGACGGCGTTCTTGTCGAAGCCGGCGGCCAGCCCGAAGGGGCCGTGCATCCGGCGGCCCAGCGCCTCGGTGCGCAGTGCGGGGTGCCGCGGCGCGAGCAGCGCCGCGGCGAAGGTGCGCACACCGGGGATCCGGGCGGCGAGCCGGATCCACCCGAAGGCGAGGTGGTGGGCCTGTTCGGGGTCGAGGCGCTTGAAGAACAGGTTGAACAGCAGGGAGTACATGCGAAGCCTTCCACGGCGGGCTGGGGGTACCCCGTGCCGCGGGCCACGGGGGGGGGGCGTTCTTTAAAACAAATCCCCGAGCCCAAGAA
>NZ_JARAVK010000303.1:0-9695 GCF_033792765.1 Streptomyces sp. PA03-6a
TTGCGCAGGCCCGCACTGACCGCGCCGGGCAATCGGGCGGGAGGGTGGGGGATGCCCGCCGCAGGCGCAAACGACCCGCACACAACAGCGAGCCGCAACCACAACCCACCCGCACAAGAACTCAGTGGACGTCCGTCACCAACACGTCGAGGCGGCCGGGCCCAGCCACTTCCACCGTGAAGCCCAGGTCGCGCAGGGCCGTGACGAGCGCGTCGGGGTTCTCGGGGCGCGCACCGGACTCCAGGAGGGCCCGCACGATCCGCCCCTTGGTCGCCTTGTTGAAGTGGCTGACGACCTTCCGCGTCTCCGCCTGCACCACCCGCACCGTCGCCGTGCGCCCCGCGAGCGCGCTGCGCGGGGCCGGTTTCCACGCCGCCCCGTACGCCGAGGACCGCAGGTCCAGGAGCAGGCCCCCGCCCGCGGCCTCCGCGGCGTCCGGGAGGGCCTCGGCGAGGTGCGTGCGCCAGTACGTGGCGAGCGACCCGAGGGCCGGCAGCTTCACGCCCATCGAGCAGCGGTACGCGGGGATCGCGTCCCGGACGCCGACCGCGCCCCACAGCCCGGAGAAGACCAGCAGCGAGCGGGCGGCCCGGCGCCGGGCGGCGGCGTCCAGGGTGTCCAGGCCGAGGGCGTCGTAGAGCACGCCGGTGTAGATCTCGCCCGCGGGCCGGGTGCGCGCCTCGCGCAGCCCCGCGTTGCGGGCGATCTCGCCGCGCAGTCCGGGGCTGAGCCCGAGCACGTCCGCCGCCTTGTCCTCGTCGCCGCCCGCGCAGAGCCCGACGAGCTCGTCCAGCACCGTCGCGCGGGCCGTGGTGAGCCCGGGCAGGGAGAGGGAGCCCAGGTCGACGGCGGGGCCGGTGCCGTCGGTGGCCTTGCCCTCGGACGGCGGTAGCAGGACGAGCACAGTTGTTCTCCTTCACGTTTCCCCGGTGCAGTGCAGCCTACGACCGGCCGACTTAGGCTCGCTCCATGCCTCGTCGTCCCCTGCGCGTCACCACCGCCGACGGAGTCCGGTTGAGGTCCGCGCTGGATGCGCTCCGCGCGGACCTGCACGTGCGGCGGGACTTCCCGGCGAACGTCCTCGCGGAGGCAGAGGAGGCGGCGCGCGATCCCCGGCTGCCCGCGTACGACGCCACCGACGTGCCGTTCTTCACCGTCGACCCGCCCGGGTCGCTCGACCTGGACCAGGCCATGCACCTCGCCGTGCGCGAGGGCGGCCGCGGCTACCGGGTGTCGTACGCGATCGCCGACGCCGCCGCCTTCGTCACGCCCGGGGGCGCGCTGGACGCCGAGGCGCACCGGCGCGTGCAGACGCTGTACTTCCCAGACGTCCGGGTGCCCCTGCACCCGCCGGTGCTCGGCGAGGGGGCGGCCAGCCTGCTGGCCGGGCAGGACCGGCCCGCCGTGCTGTGGCGGATCGACCTCGACGCGGACGGGGCGGTCACCGACGTCGACGTCCGCCGGGCGCTCGTCCGCAGCCGCGCCCGGCTGGACTACGCGGGCGTGCAGCACGCGATCGACGCCGGCACCGCCGAGGAGCCCGTGGCGCTGCTCCGTACCGTCGGCCGGCTGCGCGAGGAGCAGGAGAGGGCCCGCGGCGGCATCTCCCTGAACGTGCCCGAGCAAGAGGTCGTGGAGCTCGACGGCGGCTACGCCCTGCGGTACCGGGCGCCGCGCCCCGTCGACGCCTGGAACGCCCAGATCTCCCTGCTCACGGGCATGGTCGCCGCCGGCGTCATGCTCCGCTCCGGCACCGGCATCCTCCGTACGCTCCCGCTCGCCCCGCACGGGGAGGTGGCCAGGCTGCGCAGGGTCGCCGCGGCGCTGCGCATCGACTGGCCGCACATGACCTCGTACGCCGAGCTCGTCCGCACCCTGGACCCGGAGCGCACCACCCACGCGGCGTTCCTGCACGAGGCGACGAGCCTGTTCCGCGGCGCCGACTACACGCCCTTCTGGCCCGGCCACCCCGCCGAGCCGGCCGTGCACGCCGCCGTCGCCGAGGCGTACACGCACTGCACCGCGCCCCTGCGGCGCCTCGTCGACCGCTACGCCGCCGAGTTCTGCCTGGCCGCGGTGGCCGGCCAGGAGCCGCCGGAGTGGGTCGCGGCGGCGTTCCGTGACCTGCCCCGCGACATGCGCGGCGGATCGCACTTCGCGGGGACCATCGAGAGCGCCTCCCTCGACCTCGTCGAGGCGGCCCTGCTCAAGGACCGCGTCGGCGAGGTCTTCGACGCCTACGTCATCGACATCAAGGACTCCGACCCGACCTCCGGCACGGTCCACCTGCGTGACCCGGCCGTCGTCGCCCGCGTCCGCGGCGGCACCGCACCCCTCCCGCTCGGCGAGCCGCTCCCGGTCCGCCTGACGCAGGCCGACCCCGGCCGCCACACGGTGCTTTTCACCCCGGCATGACTCCGTGTGCCACGATCGGGTGAGAGGCCTCCGTACGGATCTGTGACCACCCCCGGATCCCTACGCTCGCTGCCGGACCAGGAAGGGGCGCGATGACCGCCATGCCGCACGAGCCGCTGTCACAGGAGGAACTTCTCCTGGAGGGCTTCCTGGCGCTGGAGACCCCGGAGGGTTTCCGGGCCGAGCTGATCGAGCGGGAAATCGTCGTGACTCCGCCGGCGTCCCCGCGGCACGAGAGGAACATCAGCCGGTTCGTCCGGCAGGTGATGCACAGCTCGGCAACCGACATGGACTTCGCCGGCAATTGCGGCCTGGAGTCCCACGGGGTGGACTGTGCCCGCGCAATCACCTGATCCCGGACGTGACGTTCGCGCCGCTGGAGCTCGACCTCTTCGACGACAGACCCGAGCGGGACCGTGGGACCAAGCGCCACTGCTACGCCAAGGGCGCCATCGCGCTGTACCTGCTGATCGATCGTGAGAACGCCGCCGTGACGCTGTTCGCCGAGCCGGCGGACGAAGATTACCGGCAGCACTGCCGGGTGCCTGTGGGCAAGCCGATCCCGCTTCCCGCGCCGTTCTCCTTCGACCTCGACACCTCTGAGTTCGGCTGACCGTCCCGTCGACTACGATGGTCGCCACGGCAGACGAGCCGAGCGGGCGGCCGCGTCAGGACCCTGGTCCTGCCGAGGAACGTCCGGGCTCCACAGGGCAGGGTGGTGGGTAACGCCCACCCGGGGTGACCCGCGGGACAGTGCCACAGAAAACAGACCGCCGGGGCCGCAAGGCTCCCGGTAAGGGTGAAACGGTGGTGTAAGAGACCACCAGTGCCCAGGGTGACCTGGGCAGCTAGGTAAACCCCACCCGGAGCAAGGTCAAAAGGGGCCGTCGTGAGACGGCCCTGCGCGGACGATCGAGGGCTGCCCGCCCGAGTCCGCGGGTAGACCGCACGAGGCCGGCGGCAACGCCGGTCCTAGATGGATGGCCGTCGCCCGGCCGGCCGCGAGGCCGACCGGGGACAGAACCCGGCGTACAGCTCGACTCGTCTGCCTCACCCGCCGCCGGCCTCCGCCGACGGCGCCGCGCACTCCGCGGCCAGCCGTGCCATCCCGTACTCCTCCGCGACCGCGCGGGCCGAGCGCAGCAGGCGCGGGGCCTCCGCGGCGGCGTCCGGGCGGCCGCAGGCGCGCAGGGCTCGGGCCTGCCACAGGCGGAGCCGGGCGAGCTGCGGGGCGGAGGTGCGGGCCGGGGTGGCCGCCAGGCGGAAGTGCGCGAGGGCGGCGTCCGGTTCCCCGGCGGTCAGGGCGAGCACACCGCACGCCTGGGCCGTGGGCGCGACCAGCACCGTGGGCCAGCCGGCCAGGGCGATGCCGGTGCCGTTGTGCGGGGCCAGCCGTTCGCGCAGCCGGGCCACCAGGGGCCGCAGCTCGGCCTGGTCGCCGATCGCGGCGCAGGCCTCGGCGAGCAGGGCGAGCGTGGGCACCGCCCAGCCGTGCGGCGGCAGGGCGCGGAAGCCGTCGGTGTCGTCGGCGAAGGCCTGCAGCAGGTCGGCGGCCTGGTCCCGGGCGCCGGTCTCGCACAGGGCGAGGACGAGCCCCGCCCGCCAGACCGGGAAGTAGCCGTGCTCCTGCACGTCGTCGGCGAGGCCGCCCGCGAACAGTTCGTGCATCCGGCCCTGCTCGCGCAGCAGCCAGTACGCCTGGCCCATCCGGGTCTGCCGGAAGTTGCCGGCCGGCACGTCCAGGTCGGCGGCGAGCCGGTCGGCGTACTCGGCGGACTCCCGCAGGATCCAGTCCGCCGCGGCCGCGAACCGGCCGCGCCACAGGTCGAGCGTGGTGTCGAGGGTGCGCTGCTGCCAGCGGGCCAGTTCACTGCGGCTCGCGGCGGCGTGCCTGCGGTGCTCCTGGGCCGTGGACAGCGCCGGGTACACCCGGCCCATGCGCAGCTGGTCCACGGCCAGCCCCATCAGCGCCTCGCCCCGGAAGTGCGCCGAGCCGTGGCGTACGGCGGCGTCGCGCAGCCGCTCCGACAGCGCCAGGGAGGCGGCGGCCGGCGCGAAGTCGTACAGGCCCCAGCGGCACTCGGTCAGCACCTCGCAGCGCACTTCCTCGCCGACGCCGGAGGCGTCCGTGGCGTCCGCGGCGTCCGCGCGTTCCAGGCCGCGCAGCGTGTGCCGGGCCAGGGCCGCGCCGCTGTCCGGGCCGGCCTGGGGCACGGCGGTGTCCGCGCTGACCGCCATGGAGAGCTTCTTCGCCCGGTGCGCGTTGAGCTGCAGGCGCAGCGCGCCGGCCTCGGGACCGGGGTCGTCGCGCAGGGCGGCCAGGCTGTCGCCGATCAGGTGCAGCAGCTCCCGGTCGACCTGGCCCGGGTCCGACCAGCGGCGGCAGATCCGCACGACGGCCAGGGCCTGGGCGCGCGGCCGCCCCCCGGCCAGCCGGTGCGCCTCCCGGTAGCAGCGGTCCGCCTCGCGCATCCGGCCCGCGGCGTGCCGCAGGTCGCCGCGCCGGACGAGCCGGTCGAACTCCTCGCCGTACCCGGAGGCCAGGGCGGGGGCGTCGGGCGGCACGGGCGCGGCACGGTCGACCAGCTTGGACGCCGTACGGACCGGACCGCGGACCCCGTCGCGCTCCTTGCCGCCGCGGGGCTCGCGGGCGGCCCGCGGCCGCGGGGCGAGGCTGAGCAGTTCGCCCCCGGCCTCGAGGAAGTGGTCGCACCTCTCGGCCAGTTCGTACGTCGGGCGGCGCACGCCGTTCTCGACCCGGCTCAGGAAGCTGCGGCTGCACGGCACGCGCTCCGCCAGTTCGCCCAGCGACTTGCCGGCCGCCTGGCGCCTGCGGCGCAACTCCCGCCCGAAGCCGTTCTGTTCCGCCTCCAAGGGCCCCCTCCGTTCCCGTCGCCCGGTGCCTGCCCGGGTGTTGCCAAATATGCCCTGGCAACACCCGGGCCCTCCGGATAACTGCGGAATTGGGACAGCCTGTCAGGTGCGGGGCGGGTACGGACGCCCCATGACCGGGGGGAGTTGACCGATGAGCGGCTTCGACACGTCGGGGGCGGGCCGGCCGAAGGTGGTGGCCGCCGTCGACTTCGGCACGCACGGCACCGGCTTCGCCTGGGCCGTGGTGACCCCGCTGAACGACGATCCGCAGTCCCGGCGGATCACCTTCTACAGCCGGTTCCCCGAGCACCGCGTGGACTACCCGAAGAACCTGACCGCGCTGCTCGTCGACGCGGACGGCACCACGGTGGCCTGGGGGCACAAGGCGCGCAAGCAGTGGTCGGAGGCCTCCGACGGCGGCCGGACGGACGGCCTGGGCTACGCCTACGCGTTCAAGATGGCGCTCAAGGACGACGGCGGCCCGGTGGACATGCCGACCACCGGCGGCATCGTCGACCTCGGCGACCGCGGACGGGTGCGCGAGCTGATCACGGCCTACCTGCGGGAGATCAGGGAACTGGCGGTCGCCCAGATCAAGGACGCGGGGTACGCCGAGCGGGAGATCCGCTGGTGCATCACCGTCCCGGCGATCTGGGACGACGAGGACCGGGCCGCGATGCGGCGCGCCGCGGTGGAGGCAGGCTTCCCCGACGATCCTGAGCGGCTGCTGCCGTCCATCGAGCCGGAGGCCGCGGCGCTCTACTGCTACCTGCGGATGGCCGACCTGACCGACGGCACCGGCATGCGCGACCGGCTGCAGCTCAACGTGGACGGCTTCCGCTTCATGGTCGTCGACTGCGGCGGCGGCACCGTGGACATCACGGCGTACGAGACCTCCAGCGACGCGGCCGAGCTCATCGCGCTCCGCGAGATCGGCGTGGCCACCGGCGGCCGGCTCGGCTCGGAGTACGTCAACCAGGCCTTCCGCGAGCAGGCCCTGGGCAAACGGCTGGGGCCCGAGCTGCTGAGGCGGCTGGAGCGGGAGCACTCGGGGGACCTGCTGGAGCTGTCCGAGCAGTGGGAGCGGGCCAAGACCACCGGGGAGGTCGAGTGGGACGAGGACGGCACCCCGCACATCATGGACACCGTCCGGATCGACCTGCCCGTCACCGTCTGGCAGTTGCTGGACGAGGGCAGCCGGGCCCGGCTGACGGAGGAGGCGGGCGGCCGCCCGCAGCGGATGGTGCTCGCGCCGGAGGAGGTGGAGGTCCTCCTGGACAGCGTGGTCGAGGGCATCCTGGACAAGGTCGAGGAGCAGCTGGCCGCCATCCGCCGCACCAGCGGCGAGGCCGCGGGCGCGGGCGCCACGGGGTCGGAGACCCTGGTGCTGGTCGGCGGGTTCGCCAAGTCCCAGTGGCTGCGGGAGCGCATGCACCGGCACTTCGGCTCCCGGCACCGCATCCTGGTGCCGCCGGACCCGGCGCTGGCGGTGCTGGAGGGGGCCACCCACTTCGCGTACAACCCGCGGGTGTTCCTGTCCCGGCAGGCCAAGTACACCTACGGCTTCGAGACCTCGAAGCTGTTCGAGGAGAGCGTCGACTCGCCGATGCGGATGTTCCGCGACGACGACGGCGACATCCTCTGCGTGGGCCGCTTCGCCGTGGCCGTGCGGCGGCTGGACAGCGTGCGGGTGAAGGACGCCTTCCCCTTCACCATCCTGCCCACCCGGGAGGACCAGACCGAGATCGAGCTGCGGGTCTACCGCACCGTCAAGGCCGAGCCCCGCTACGTGGACGAGGACGGCTGCGAGGAGATCGGCCGCCTCACCGTCGACATCGGGGAGACCGCGGGGCGGCCGCTGCGGGAGCGGCCGATCCGGCTGCTGTTCTACTTCGGCCGTTCCGAGATCGAGGTGGAGGCCTTCGACCCGGCGACCGGCGGCAGCCACAAGGTCCGCGTCGACTTCGACCGCATGTAGGGGCGACGGCAGATGAGCGGTGCGGACCACAGGGAAGAACGCGCCGAGGACGAGGGGGAGACCATGTTCGGTTGGTTCCGGAAGGCGGAGGCGGCACCCGCAGGCGACCGCGACCGCGACGGCGACGGCGGCGGTGACGACCGCGACGGTGGCGGTGGCGGTGACGGCACGGTGGAGCGCGAGCCGTGGGCGCCGCGGCCTGAGGCGGAGCGGCGCACGCCGCCACGGACGCGGGCGACGACGGCGACGGGGTCCGGGGCAGGCTCCGGGGCTGCACCCGGCAGGGCCCCCGCGGCGGTGACCGTGCCACGCGCCGAGTGGGAGCGGCTGTCCGCGGCGCTGGACCGGATCGCCGAACTGGACAAGCTGGAGGGCCGGCTGACCGCGCTGGAGCAGGACGCCGCACGCCGCGAGGCCCGGCTCGGGGCGCGCATCGGCGCCCTGACAGGGCTCCCCGGCCGGGCCGAGCGCGCCGAGGCCGCACTGGAGGAGCTGGCCGTGCGCGCCGAGGCGGGACTGAGCCGGATCGACGGGCTGTCACGCCTGCACGACGCGCTCTCCGCGCGCCTGGGCGCGACCGAGGCGGCGGCGGAGGCCGCGGGCCGCAGGCTCGCGGAGCACGACGAGGTGCTGGACCTCATGCGGGCCGGCCAGGTCAGCGAGCGCACCGACCTGACCGACGAACGGGCCCTGAGCCACTACGCGTTCGCCGACCGCCTCAAGGCGCTGTTCACCCAGCGCCTCCCCGAGGTGATCGGCCCGCGCACCGCCACCGACGGCGGCGACGACGTGGTGCTGCGGGAGGCCGAACTGGTACGGCAGATGTGCGGCGCGCTCTTCGGCACCGGCACCGGCGAGCCGGACCTGGCGGAGCTGAACCGGATCGTCACCGACGGCGGCCGGATCGAGCCGGACCGGCGCGGCCGCAGGCTGCTGGACCGGGTCGGCCAGGAGGCCGCCGACCTGCTGCAGGCGATGGCCGCCAGCGGCCACCCCACCGAGTTCGTCTTCGACCTGCCCGCCGGCACCGTCGCCGACCCCGACCGGCACATCCTGTGGCCCACCTGCGAGCCGGGGCGCCCGGTGGCGTTCGTGGTGTGCCCCGCCTACCGCGCGGCGGGACTGCGCGTCCTGGAACCCACGGTGTTCGCCCTGCGCGGCGGGAAGGACTGACCCGCCGTGCGCGACGTCGACCTGCGGGAACTGCGCAGGCGCATCCCGATCGCGGGCAACCGGGCGCTGGCCGAGATCGTGGACGGCCTGGAGACGGCGGAGAACCTGACCGCCGCGCGGGTGGAGCACGGCTTCTTCAGCCGGGTCATCCTGGGCTGGAACCGCAAGGACCGGCAGCGCGCCCTGGAGTCCCAGGCCGCGCTCGCCCTCACCCAGCGCCGGATGGTGGCCTGGGCCCAGGAGACCGCCCGGCACCTCGCGTTCACCGACCTCACGGTGGGGCTGCTCGCCATGGAGGTCGAGCAGCTCCAGGACAGCGTGCTGGAACTGCGCGAGGCGAACCGCCAGGCGTTCCGGGAGATCCGCGAACTCGCGGCCGTCCTGGCCGAGTTCATCGACGCCGTGGACCGCCGGTTCGCCGAGATCGACGAACGCCTCGACGGTCACGAGCGGATCCTGGACACCCACGCCCGCGCCCTGCTGGAACTGGACCGGCGGGTGCTCGCCACCGAGCTGTGGCAGTCGGCCTGGGCCGACGGCGACACGGCGGTACGGCGCTGGCGCCACCAGGGCGCGTACGCCGGACTGCCCTGGCCGTGCCAGGTGCTGCTGCTGGCCCGGGAGTGCGCGACCGGACGGCAGGGGCTGCACGAGTTCGTCACGGGCGACGAGGGATGGCGGGAGCGCCTGGCCGACGACGTCCTCGCCGACCCGCGCGCGGCCGCGGCGGCGGAGGCCTACTGGCCGGCCAGGCCGGTGGCGGAGCCCGTGCCGGGGACGCCCCCGGCACCGTCCTACCGCGCGGTCGAGGAGGCCGGAGGCCGTCCGCGGGGTCCGCGTCCGGCGTCCGGCGGCCGTACCCCGGCGGCCGATCCGCTCCCCGTGCCGCACCGCAGGCCGGTGCGGTCCCTGCTGGAACGGATCCTCGCCGACATGCCGGACCCCGACGAGCGGCGGATGGTCGCGGAGGTCGCGGGCATCGGCCTGTCCGCGCGGCTGCGGCCGCCGCACCGCCCGATCGGCTACGCCGTCGCCCGCGCGCTGGACCTGTCCACCATGCCGCCCGCGCGCCGTCCGGACGACCCGGCCCGCGTGGCCGTCGAGGACGCCCGCCGCGACTGCGGCCACGTACCCGCGGTGACCCACGAGGAGTTCGTCCGGGGCGTCATCCACGAGCAGGCCGACGCCGCCCGCCAGGCGCGCGCCGCGCTGCGCACCGAGACCGAGAAGCGACGGGGGACGGGGGAAGGGGGAG
>NZ_JARAVK010000304.1:0-9617 GCF_033792765.1 Streptomyces sp. PA03-6a
TCCACGAACCGCGCGAAGCCCGCACTGACCGCGCCGGCCGGGGGGACCCCCATCCGGCGCGGTCAGTGCGGGCTTCGCGCGGTTCGTGGATGGGCCGGGGTCGGGGCCTCCGGGGCTGGGCATTCTGGCCCGCACTGAGCGCGCCGGGCAATCGGGCGGGCGGCGGGAAAACCGCCCGCCGCAGGCGCACACAACCCGCACACAACAACGGGCCGCAAGGGGCACTCCGGGCCGCAAGCACCGCACCGCACCGCACCGCACCGGGCCGCGTCAGGCGAGGTTGGCCAGGATCTTGGCCTGCCCCTCCCGCGCTTCGACCAGGGCCAGAAACTCCCCCTCCGGCCCGAACACCGCCGTGGGCACCGCCCCCAGGGACGGGGGCGCGTCCAGCCGCACGCCGTGGCCGAGCAGCCGCGCCTGCCGGGCGTCCACGTCCCACCGGGGGAACGCCGCCGCCGCGGCCTCCGCGATGGGCAGCACCGCGAACGCCTCCGTGAGCTGCTCCAGCGTGCGGGCGAGCCCGGCGCCGTAGGGCCCGACGCGGGTGCGCCGCAGCGCGGTGAGGTGGCCGCCGACGCCGAGCCCGGCACCCAGGTCGCGGGCGAGGGCCCGGATGTACGTGCCGGAGGAGCACTCGACCGTGACGTCGACGTCGACCGCGTCACCGCCCTCGTGCCGCACGTGCCGGACGTCCCGCACGACGAACGACGACACCGTCACCGGCCGCGCCGCCAGCTCGAAGTCCTCGCCGCCGCGCACACGGGCGTACGACCTGACGCCGCCCACCTTGATGGCGCTCACCTTGGACGGCACCTGCATGATGTCCCCGGTCAGCGGCACGATGCCCGCGTCGATCGCCTCGCGGGTGACCCCGTCCGCGGGGACCGAGGCCGTGACCTCGCCCTCGGCGTCGTCGGTGACCGTGCTCTGGCCGAGCCGGATGGTCGCCTCGTACTCCTTGCGGGTGAGCGCGAGGTGCCCGAGCAGCCGGGTGGCCTTCTCGACGCCGATGACGAGGACGCCGGTGGCCATGGGGTCGAGCGTGCCCGCGTGCCCCACGCGCCGTGTCCCGGCCAGCCTGCGCAGCCGGGCCACGACGTCGTGCGAGGTCATACCGCCCGGCTTGTCGACGATGACAAGCCCGTCCTTCATCGGTCGTCGTCCTCCTCGTCGTCGCCTTCGTCCTCCGCCGGCTTGCGGTAGGGGTCGGCGTCGCCGGCGTAGGTGGCGTCCGTGGCGGTCTTGCGGACCTCCTCGTCGGCCTCGCGGGCCTTGGCGAGCAGGTCCTCGATCGTGCGCGCGTTCTCGGGGACCGCGTCGGCGACGAACGTCAGGGTGGGCGTGAAGCGCACGCCGGTCTGCCGTCCGACCTCCGAGCGGAGGACGCCCTTGGCGCTCTCCAGCGCCGCCGCCGAGGCGGCCCGCTCCTCGTCGTCACCGAAGACCGTGTAGAAGACGGTCGCCTCCCGGAGGTCACCGGTGACCCGGGTGTCCGTGATCGTCACGTAGCCCAGCCGCGGGTCCTTGATCCGCCGCTGGAGCGTCTCCGCGACCACGACCCGGATGCGGTCCGCCAGCTTGCGCGCCCGCGCGGTGTCGGTCATGCGTGCTCTTCTCTCTTCTCATCACGCTTCGGAACGTGAGTGTCAGTCGTCGTCCCCGTGCACCCGCTGCCGCGCCGACAGCAGGTCCACCTCGGGGCGCGAGGCCATCCAGCGCTCGCAGCGTCCGAGGACGTCCTTGATGTGCCCGGGGTCCCCGGACACGACCGCCACGCCGATCTCGGCCCTGCGGTAGAGGTCGTGGTGGTCGACCTCGGCGACGCTCACCGCGAACTTGCGGTGGAGCTCGGCCACGATCGGCCGGATGACGGACCGCTTCTCCTTCAGCGAACGGACGTCGCCGAGAAGCAGGTCGAAGGACAGCGTCCCTACATACATGGGCATCAGGTCAAGCCGACCTGTGGGGCCTCGTCGTGAACGGTGCGAACACCGTGAACAGCAATCACCACAGTAAAGGCAACGGCCGGGGCCGATCGACGGATTTTCCCTCCGCCAACCGGCCCCGGTCAGATGTCCCTCGATCAGACGCGAGGCTTCTCGCGCAGCTCGTAGGTCGCCACGACGTCGTCGATCTTGATGTCGTTGTAGTTGCCGAGGTTGATACCGCCCTCGAAACCTTCACGAATCTCGGTGACGTCGTCCTTGAAGCGCCGCAGACCCTCGATGGTGAGGTTCTCGGCGACGACCTTGCCGTCACGCAGCAGGCGCGCCTTGGCGTTGCGTCGGACCTCGCCGGAGCGGATGAGCACACCGGCGATGTTGCCGAGCTTGGAGGAGCGGAAGACCTCGCGGATCTCGGCGGTGCCGAGCTCCACCTCCTCGTACTCGGGCTTGAGCATGCCCTTGAGCGCCGCCTCGATCTCGTCGATGACCTGGTAGATCACCGAGTAGTAGCGGACGTCGACGCCCTCACGCTCGGCCAGCGACGTGGCGCGGCCCTCGGCCCGCACGTTGAAGCCGATGATGATGGCGTCGGAGCCCGCCGCCAGGGTGACGTCGGTCTCGGTGACCGCACCGACACCCCGGTGGAGGATGCGCAGGTCCACGTCCTCGCCGACGTCGAGCTGGAGCAGCGAGGACTCCAGGGCCTCGACCGAACCGGACGCGTCGCCCTTGATGATGAGGTTGAGCTGCTGGACCTCGCCGGCCTTGAGCACCTTGTCCAGGTCCTCGAGGCTGACCCGGCGACGGGTCTTGGCGAAGGCCGCGTTGCGCTCGCGGGCGGCACGCTTCTCGGCGATCTGACGGGCCGTACGGTCCTCGTCGACCACCAGGAAGTTGTCGCCGGCACCCGGCACGTTCGTCAGACCGAGCACCAGGACCGGGGTCGAGGGGCCCGCCTCGTCGACGGTGTTGCCACTGTCGTCGAGCATCGCGCGGACACGGCCGTACGCGTCGCCGACCACCATGGTGTCGCCGACCCGCAGGGTGCCGCGCTGGACCAGGACGGTCGCCACGGCGCCGCGGCCGCGGTCGAGGTGCGCCTCGATCGCGATGCCCTGTGCGTCCTGCTCCGGGTTGGCCCGCAGGTCGAGCGCGGCGTCCGCGGTGAGGACCACGGCCTCCAGCAGGCTGTCGATGTTCAGGCCCTGCTTGGCGGAGATGTCGACGAACATGGTGTCGCCGCCGTACTCCTCGGCCACCAGACCGAACTCGGTCAGCTGACCGCGCACCTTCGTCGGGTCCGCGCCCTCGACGTCGATCTTGTTGACCGCGACCACGATCGGCACGTCGGCCGCCTTGGCGTGGTTCAGCGCCTCGATCGTCTGGGGCATGACGCCGTCGTTCGCCGCCACCACGAGGATCGCGATGTCGGTGGACTTGGCACCGCGGGCACGCATGGCGGTGAACGCCTCGTGACCCGGGGTGTCGATGAAGGTGATGGCCCGGTGCTCGCCGTTGACCTCGGTGGCCACCTGGTAGGCACCGATGTGCTGGGTGATGCCGCCGGCCTCGCCCGCGACCACGTTGGTCTTGCGGATCGCGTCGAGGAGGCGGGTCTTGCCGTGGTCGACGTGACCCATGACGGTCACGACCGGCGGACGCGCGACGAGCGCTTCCTCGCCGCCCTCGTTCTCGCCGAACTCGATGTCGAAGGACTCGAGAAGCTCGCGGTCCTCCTCCTCCGGGCTGACGATCTGGAGGGTGTAGTTCATCTCGTCGGCGAGCAGCTGCAGCGTGTCGTCGGAGACGGACTGGGTCGCGGTGACCATCTCGCCGAGGTTCAGCATCACCTGGACGAGCGACGCCGGGTTGGCGCCGATCTTCTCGGCGAAGTCGGTCAGCGAGGCACCACGGGAGAGGCGCACGGTGTCGCCGTTGCCGCGGGGCAGCAGCACGCCGCCCACGGACGGGGCCTGCATGGCCTCGTACTCCTGGCGCTTCGCCCGCTTCGACTTGCGGCCACGGGCCGGACGGCCACCGGGGCCACGGCCGAAGGCGCCCTGCGTGCCACCGCGGCCACCCGGACCACCGGGACGACCGCCGAAGCCGCCACCACCGGGACGACCGGCGAAGCCGCCGCCGCCACCGCCACCACCGGCGCCGGCAGGACGCGGACCGCCGAAGCCGCCGCCACCACCGGGACGGCCACCGCCGCCACCGCCGCCGGGACGACCGGCGAAGCCGCCGCCACCGCCGCCGGGACGACCGGCACCGCCGCCGGGACGGGCGCCGGGACCGCCGGGACGACCCGGACCGCCCGGACGACCCGGCGCGCCGCCGGCAGCGGGACGCTGCGGCATCATGCCGGGGTTCGGACGGGGGCCGCCGCCCTGCGGACGGGGCATGCCGCCCGGGGTCGGACGCGGACCGCCGGAAGCGGCACCGCCGCCGGGGCGCGGAGCGCCACCCGGACGGGGACCGGAACCACCCGGGGCGCCACCGGGGCGCGGGCCGGACTGGCCGGGGGCACCACCCGGACGCGGCGCCTGCGGGCGCGGCATACCGGTGGAGCCGGAGGTGAAGGGGTTGTTGCCCGGGCGGGGACCCGCCGGACGGGGGGCACCCGGACGCGGCGCCTGGCCACCGGGACGCGCGCCGGGGCCGCCCTGGCCACGGCCGCCGTCACGCTGACCGGGACCGGAAGGACGGGTACCGGGACGCGGGCCGGAGCCACCGGGACGCCCGGCAGCGGGGCGCTCGCCCTGAGCCGGACGCTCCTGGGCCGGGCGCTCCTGGGCGGGACGCTCCGGGGCCGGCGGGGCGGAGAACTCCGCCTGCGGCACCGGGGTGACCGGCGCGGGCTTGGCCGGGGCCGGCTTGGGACCCGGGGTCGGGCGCGGGCCCGGCGTCGGCGCGGGGCCACCGGCGGGCTTGGTAGTGGGGGCTGATCCCGTGGCCGGCTTGGGAGCCGGCGCGGCGGGACGGGCCGGCGCACCCGGAGTGGGTGTGGCCGGCTTTGCGGGCGCGTCCTTGCGCGGCGCCGCGGGCCTGGCAGCCGAGGGCTTCGAGGAGGCGGAGCCGCCACCGGAACCCTGCAGTGCGTCGGTCAGCTTGCGAACAACCGGCGCCTCGATCGTCGAGGACGCCGAACGGACGAATTCGCCAAGTTCTTGGAGCTTGGCCATGACGACCTTGCTCTCAACTCCGAACTCCTTGGCGAGTTCGTATACCCGGACCTTAGCCACTTCGCTCCTTCATGAGGTCCGGGGTGGTCGTCCGCCGGACCGTCGCTACTTCATGGGCGTACTCATCGCGTGCTCATCGAGTGCTCATCGCAATCTCGACCTACTTCCAACTCGCGGGGTACCTGGCCGTACGGTCGCCCGTACGGTCTTCCTGCCTACTCACGGTGTGCCTTGTGCCTGCTCCACGTAGCCACGGAGGTCCGCGGTGTCCAGCGGTCCCCGGGCCCGGAAGGCCCGCGGGAACGCCCGGCGGCGGACCGCCAGGTCGAGACAGACGGTGTCGGGATGCACATACGCACCCCGACCGGGCAGCGTACCGCGAAGATCGGGAACACAGAATTCCCCGACCACCGCCACACGCAGCAGATCTCGCTTGGCCGCCCGCTCCCTGCACCCGATGCACGTACGCTCCGGGCGTGCTGGGTCATGCGTCCGGCCAGACATCCTTAGTCTACCTCCCCGCGCCGACCTCACCCCTCCGGGTTATTCGACGCACGGTCGTTCATCGGTTACCCGCCGGTGCTACTGCTCGGCGAGCTCGGTGTCGGGCCGGATGTCGATCCGCCAGCCCGTGAGCCGTGCGGCCAGGCGGGCGTTCTGCCCTTCCTTGCCGATCGCCAGCGACAGCTGGTAGTCCGGCACCGTCACCCGCGCGGAGCGGGCGGCCATGTCGACGATCTCCACCTTGCTCACCCGGGCGGGTGACAGGGCGTTGGCGACCATCTCCGCCGGGTCGTCCGACCAGTCGACGATGTCGATCTTCTCGCCGTTCAGCTCGGCCATCACGGCGCGCACCCGGGCGCCCATCGGGCCGATGCAGGCGCCCTTGGCGTTCAGCCCGGAGCGGCCGGAACGGACCGCGATCTTCGTACGGTGACCGGCCTCGCGGGCGATCGCGGAGATCTCCACGGAACCGTCCGCGATCTCCGGGACCTCCAGCGCGAAGAGCTTCTTCACCAGGTTGGGGTGGGTGCGCGAGAGCGTCACGGACGGACCGCGCACGCCCTTGGCCACCCGGACGACGTACGAGCGAAGGCGCGTGCCGTGCTTGTAGTCCTCACCGGGCACCTGCTCCTGCACGGGCAGGATCGCCTCGAGCTTGCCGATGTCGACCAGCACGTTCTTGGGGTCCTTGCCCTGCTGGACCACGCCGGTGACGATGTCGCCCTCGCGGCCGGCGTACTCGCCGAAGGTGATCTCCTCCTCCGCGTCCCGCAGCCGCTGCAGGATGACCTGCTTGGCCGTGGTCGCGGCGATGCGGCCGAAGCCGCTGGGCGTGTCGTCGAACTCCCGGGGCTCGGCGCCCTCGGGGGTCTCCGACGGGTCCTCCTTGGCCCACACGGTGACGTGCCCGTTCGTGCGGTCGAGCTGCACACGCGCGTTGCGGCGGCTGCCCGGCTCGCGGTGGTACGCGATGAGGAGCGCCGACTCGATCGCCTCGACCAGCAGGTCGAAGGAGATCTCCTTCTCCCGCACCAGACCCCGCAGGGCACTCATGTCGATGTCCACGGCTACGCCTCCTCCATGCTCTCGTCGCCGTCAGTATCGGCACCGGCCGGGTCCTTGCGACTGAATTCGATCTCCACCCGTGCCTTGGCGATCTCGCCGAAGGCGGCACGGGCGGGTTTGGGCTTGCGTCCCTTGACACCCGGGACCTCCAGGTCGAGGCCGTCCTCGTCGACCGCGAGGATCCGCGCGACCAGCTCGTCACCGGCGGTCGTCGTCAGCTTGACCAGCCGACCCTCGTTGCGGCGGAAGTGACGCGGCTCGGTGAGCGGGCGGTCCACGCCCGGCGAGGAGACCTCCAGCAGGTACGCCGCCCCGCCCATGGCGTCGGCGTCGTCGAGGACCTGCGAGATCTCCCGGCTCAGCTCCGCGAGCGTGTCCAGCGGCGCACCCTCGTCGGAGTCCACGATCACCTGGAGCTGCCGCCGGTTTCCGGCGGCCGTCACCTTGACCTCTTCCAGTTCGAGCCCCGTCTTCACGACGAGCGGCTCGAGCAGCCCGCGCAGCCTCTCGCTCTGGGTGGTGCTCATCCGGGTGACTCCTCGGCCGCGTGTGCTGTTGTGGTGGAAGGTCGTGTGTCGGGCCAAAGCCTATCGGTTCAGGCCCCGGAACGACGATTCGGCGCAGCGGAGGGCGCCGTCACGGCCCCCGGGCGTCGCGCGGGTACCCTCACGTGAGGTGATCACGGGAAGGGGCACTGTGCCGCTCAGCAACATTCCCCGCCGGCGCGCGGTCCGCGCCGCCCTCGTCCTGCCGGCCGCCGCCGGACTGCTCGGCGGTTGCTCCGACGGGACACGGCCCGAGGGGACGTCCGCGAAGGGTTCGCCGGCCGCCGACGCGACCGCGGCGCTGCGCAAGCGGGCCGCCCGGGACAGCGCGGCACTGCTCGCGCAGTACGACGCCACCGTCGCGGCGCACCCGGACCTGGTGAAGCAACTGCAACCGCTGCGGGCCGAAGTGGCCCGCCACGCCCAGGCGTTCGGCACGTCGGCACGGGCGGCGTCACCGTCCGCCGCGCCTTCGTCGTCGTCCTCGCCGATGTCCTCCCCGTCGCCGTCGGCCTCGCCGTCCGTCCCCGCAGGGGCCGCGGCCGCGTTGTCCGCGCTGGCGGCGGCCGAACGCACGCTCGCCGACGCCCGGGCGACCGCGCTCCTGGACGCACCGCCCGAACTCGCCCGCCTGCTCGCCTCGGTGGCCGCCTGCGGCGCCGGGCACGTCCTGCTGCTCAAGGAGCACTGACCCGACCCATGGCACAGCAAGCGCTGCTCAAGGCCGTCCAGGCCGCACTCTCCGCCGAGCACGCCGCCGTGTACGGCTACGGCATCGTCGGCGCCCGCGTCGGCGGCGAACTCGGCGAGCAGGCCCAGCAGGCGTACGACGCGCACCGCGCCCGCCGCGACTCGCTGCGCCGCACCGTCGGCGACCTCGGCGGCGAACCCGTCGCCGCCGAACCCGCCTACGCCCTGCCGTTCGACGTGCCGGACGGCAAGGCGGCCGTGCGTCTCGCCGCGGAACTGGAGGACCGGGTCGCCGGGGTCTACGCGGACCTCGTGCGCGCCGCCGACGCCGATCTGCGCCGCGGGGCGGCCGACGCGCTGCGCGAGGCGGCGGTCCGCGCCGTGCGCTGGCGCGGAGGGAGCGTAGCCTTCCCGGGGCTGGCCGAACGCGCGCGGACGGCAGCGGAGAAGGTTTAGCACCAGGAGGGACGTACCCACGCATGGCCTCGGCACCACAGCCCCAGCACCTGGAACCGCCCGAGCGGCTGGTCCGCACGGTCAGCGCCTGGGAGGGCGAGGCGGGCCGCACCTGGCTCGCCGGCCTCCCCGAGCGCGTCGCGGACCACCTCGCGCGCTGGGAGCTGAGGCCGGAACGGGTGCTCTCGCCCGGCGGCCAGATCAGCATGGTCGTCCTCGTACGGCAGGCCGACGACACCCCCGCGACCCTCAAGGTCGGCCTCGTCACCGACGAGACCCGGCACGAGCACGCCGCGCTCGCCCGCTGGGACGGCCGCGGCGCGGTCCGCCTGCTGCAGGCCGACCCCGACGCGGGGGCGCTCCTCCTGGAGCGCCTGCACAGCGACGTGTCGCTGCGCTCGCTGCCCGAGCAGAAGGCGATGCTCGAGGCGTGCGCCACCCTGCAGCGGCTCTGGGTCCCCCCGGGCGAGGGGCACCCCTTCGTGCCGGTCGCCGAGCACACGGCGCGGCTCGCGGCACTGCTGCGGGAGCGGCGCGAGCAGCGTTACGTCCCGGAGGAGGCCCGGGCCCTGGTCGACGAGGCCCTCGCGGTCCGCGACGAACTGTGCGCGGGCGCCCCGGGCGAGGCCGTACTGCTGCACGGCGACTACCACCACGGGAACGTGCTCGCCGCGGACCGCGTGCCGTGGCTGGCCATCGACCCCAAGCCGGTCGCGGGCGAACCCGCGTACGACCTGGCCTGGCTCGTCCGCGACCGCCTCGAGACGCTGGTCGCCACGCCGGGGTCGCAGTCCGCGGCCCGGCGGAGGGTCGCCAAGCTCTCCGACTCCCTCGAGGTCGACCGGGACCGCGTCCGCGGGTGGGCCCTGTTCCGGGCCGTCGAGGCGGGCGTGTGGGCGTTCTCCGTGGGCGACCGTCAGGGCGGGGAACTGCTGCTGGAGTTCGCGGCCTGGCTCTAGTTGTTGCCGGGGGTGCGTTCTCTGGGGCCCGGTTGTCGTGTGCGGGTCCGTTGCGCCTGCGGCGGGCATCCCCCGCCCTCCCTCCCGATTGCCCTGGCGCGGTCAGTGACCGCCTCGCTGCGTTCGTTGTGGGTCGGTGCCGCGCCGGCGCACGCCCCCAGCCTTCGGCTGGGGGAGACGAGCGGCGAACCCGGGCGCCGAACGACGCAGGGCCAAACCGCGAGCGCTGTGGGGGTCCCCCCGGCCGAAGGCTGGGGGAGTGCGCCG